>NZ_AJRG02000003.1:0-151770 GCF_000298715.2 Streptococcus sp. GMD5S | reverse complement strand
TACTTAAATCTTGAGAGTACAAAAACTGACCATACAACCCGTCCGGTCGCTCTGAAGTTGTACAGTTACTTAAATCTTGAGAGTACAAAAACGTGACCCATCTGCTGATTGTAGTGTCACCAGTTGTACAGTTACTTAAATCTTGAGAGTACAAAAACAACCAAAGCAATTATTTAACTCTCGTGTTAGTTGTACAGTTACTTAAATCTTGAGAGTACAAAAACCAATGTCCCTACGTCCTTTGTCTTGTTGTAGTTGTACAGTTACTTAAATCTTGAGAGTACAAAAACGGCCAGAACAAAGAGAATTTTATGGAAACAGTTGTACAGTTACTTAAATCTTGAGAGTACAAAAACTAAGAAACTTAATTGTTAGACTGCTGATTTGTTGTACAGTTACTTAAATCTTGAGAGTACAAAAACATTCTTCTTTTGGATAAGACCCGTCAGGGTGTTGTACAGTTACTTAAATCTTGAGAGTACAAAAACGCCTAAATGTTGGTTTACATTATAGGAAAGGTTGTACAGTTACTTAAATCTTGAGAGTACAAAAACTTTGTTTCTTCAGAGTGCTTTTTACCAAAAGTTGTACAGTTACTTAAATCTTGAGAGTACAAAAACCCTGATCTGCTCAGCATTATCTATATCGCTTGTTGTACAGTTACTTAAATCTTGAGAGTACAAAAACGTCTTTATGGAAAAGTACAATTTAAAAACCGTTGTACAGTTACTTAAATCTTGAGAGTACAAAAACTTAGGTAGTACCATTTGCCATCATCCTTCAGTTGTACAGTTACTTAAATCTTGAGAGTACAAAAACGTATCCCGCTTGTGAATGAGTTGACACATTGTTGTACAGTTACTTAAATCTTGAGAGTACAAAAACTTATCTCTGGTGTCATACCAGCGCCCTTAAGTTGTACAGTTACTTAAATCTTGAGAGTACAAAAACATGTTATTCTCCTTCCTCCACGATGTTCTCGTTGTACAGTTACTTAAATCTTGAGAGTACAAAAACTACGTTTAACTTCTAAATGATAGGAATATGGTTGTACAGTTACTTAAATCTTGAGAGTACAAAAACACAGTTCATCTTCCAGAAATCTAATGCGTTGTTGTACAGTTACTTAAATCTTGAGAGTACAAAAACCAGAAAACTTATCCCCGTACCATGCTTTAGGTTGTACAGTTACTTAAATCTTGAGAGTACAAAAACGGAAGTTTTAACAATGTGGATGAGCTTATCGTTGTACAGTTACTTAAATCTTGAGAGTACAAAAACGGAGCAGTAAGCTTGACAGCTTTTTCAGTGTTGTACAGTTACTTAAATCTTGAGAGTACAAAAACCTTTCAGGATTTTACTTATTCTGATGATGGGTTGTACAGTTACTTAAATCTTGAGAGTACAAAAACTTAGTGAAATATCGTACAAGCTAGCAAAAGGTTGTACAGTTACTTAAATCTTGAGAGTACAAAAACGTGCGTTTGATATAATAAAGTGACGGGCTAGTTGTACAGTTACTTAAATCTTGAGAGTACAAAAACTTTTGATCCCAAGGCTCGTATGATACTCTGTTGTACAGTTACTTAAATCTTGAGAGTACAAAAACTAGAAAGGAGGTGAGTAAAGATGGGGCTTTGTTGTACAGTTACTTAAATCTTGAGAGTACAAAAACCCAGCGCCAATCCATCAAGTAAACCTGTTAGTTGTACAGTTACTTAAATCTTGAGAGTACAAAAACAATTGTGTTATAATGATTATAGAAATAGAAGTTGTACAGTTACTTAAATCTTGAGAGTACAAAAACCTGTTGAAATATCTCCATCGTCTGAAACAGGTTGTACAGTTACTTAAATCTTGAGAGTACAAAAACTACCCTTGATGTAACCTTTAGCACGAAGTTGTTGTACAGTTACTTAAATCTTGAGAGTACAAAAACGTTCAATCTGACTAAGATTATTTGATAATGGTTGTACAGTTACTTAAATCTTGAGAGTACAAAAACGAGTTTTTGGTTGGGATAATTATGACTGGGGTTGTACAGTTACTTAAATCTTGAGAGTACAAAAACATGATGCGTGGGTCTTCTTCCCAGCGGGCGGTTGTACAGTTACTTAAATCTTGAGAGTACAAAAACTACCCTATTTTACACCATGAAAGGGGTGATGTTGTACAGTTACTTAAATCTTGAGAGTACAAAAACAATGCTTAGAAAGGTTGAAATATCAATGTTGTTGTACAGTTACTTAAATCTTGAGAGTACAAAAACAAGGTGTTTGAAACATCTAATGGGAACGAGGTTGTACAGTTACTTAAATCTTGAGAGTACAAAAACGTTCAGGAGCAAATATCACAGTCAAGAACTGTTGTACAGTTACTTAAATCTTGAGAGTACAAAAACTGCTTTTTTATCGGTTACTCAGTTGTGGAAGTTGTACAGTTACTTAAATCTTGAGAGTACAAAAACCTTGATTGAACACTTCGTCCTCAACAATGGGTTGTACAGTTACTTAAATCTTGAGAGTACAAAAACCTCAAATTCGTCAATTTTGATTTTTGTTCCCTCAAAAACATTATAAAGCCTTAAATCTCACTCGTCAATACTATTCTTCCAAATATTTCAATAACATAGGATTGATTGATCCAATACAGAATTTTTTTTTCATTTCATATTGATACAAATTATTCAAAATTTTTAATGCCACTTGATCTTCTACAGATAGACTCATGTGGAGAATGTCCGAGCTAAATAAATAGGATCCAATTTTTCTTAAAGAAGTTAAAAATTCTTGTTCATCAGGTATTTGATTTATTGGATACTGATTGGTAAAGCGATCATACATGAATTCTAGCGAATAAAAATGATCAACATAATCGGAAACAATATTGATTTCCTCTAAAACTTCTTTCGTGACATGAAGATAACCTTCATTGGAAGGAAACAAAACAATATATAATGAATCATTATGATTAGTCAGAAACTCCATTTTCTCGCAACATTCAACAAAATCACTATAGGATAGAAAATCATCCAAATTTCGTAAGACAAGCAAAAACTTTTCAGAACTGTTCGTCGCCATGACTTCTAACATGGAAAGAAATAATAAAAACTTTGTCTTATTGTCTACAAATTCAAAGGATATATTTTTATCATTTTTTCCAAAGTATGGTAAAAAATTCTTTTGAATCAATTGATCCGTATTAAAATATTTTGCTTCGGTATGATAGATAATTTCATCTAATTGAAGATTCAACTTCTGATTCAATAGAAGTGAAATCCTATCTAGATTGTCATTGATATTTTCAATTTGCTCCATTATCTCTATAGAATTAATCTTTTTCTTTATATAATCATAGGCTACTGTTCCTTTTTTATATTCCATTTGTTCAATTAAATCATTGATATTGGACACTTGAATAACACTGAATTCTGACCGGGAAACCATTATATCGTCTATTAGTATTTTAGGCTCATTTTGTTCAAATAGAACTAAATCTTCCTCACTATATTTTTTTCCTCCAAAATACCATAATAGTATCTGCCAAATATAATATTTTAATTGCTGATCTTGACCTACAATTTGAGTAAATTGACCAAAACTTAATGAAATTTTATCCTTGTATGGATAACTAATGTTCATGTTCATATAACTACCAACTTATTATCACTGACTACTTCTTCTTGCTTTGTTTTTCCACCAATTATTAAAACCATTTCAGAAAATTGTTTTTCAGTCACAGCTAGCAAACGGACATTCCCACTTGGTAAATTACTCTGACTTAATTTTTTATAGAATTTACTTGCAAAACTTCGATTAGGACAGGTTCGATAATAAACAGAAAACTGCAACATTTCAAAACCATTGGCAATTAAATCTTTCCGAAAGTTACGATAGACCCTTTTTTCTTGATTAGTTTCCATTGGTAAATCAAAAAAACACAATAATCTCAATGCTTCATACCTCATTTCTTTAGCTCCATTCTATACTCGACACCACCGGACAGTAAAATTTACTAGTATCCTTATCAGAGATACATTTTAGAAAGCCTTTGACATATTTATCCATTGCTACTGTTACAGAACACGTTTCTTTCCCATAACGAATCTTTGCATTTAATGTATCTGTTAGCGCCAAGCGAAACTCGTACTTCAAATATTCTTCATCTCGTAAATTTTGATAGACCCAGACATCGATAATCTGCCGAAAAGGTTCCATTAGATCATCAACCAAGTTAAACTGGTTATATTCATTCTTATGGAAAATGCCAATCAAAGGATTCAAACCATAACCAGCAATAATACGTGCCATCTGCGCTCTCATGATTGCATAACCATAATTTAGGCCAGCATTGATGACATCCGTTTCCTGTTGTGTAAGACGTACGAATTTCTTTCCAAATAATTCATTGAAATAAACTTTAGCAGCATGACCTTCACGATTGGTTTTATCTCCATATTCAATATGATCTTTATAGTCTGCTAATAATTGAATGCATTCAATATTTTTCTCAAACATTGCAAGAACATCTTGCTGATTGTTTATTTTGAAGTAGGTCACTATCTGCCATAATTTATCTTTTTGCTCCTGCGTCCACAATAATTGCTCCTGTAATTTTTTATAGGCTCTAAAATGGCCATTTTGAGAATGATAAATTCCAGTAGGCAAGTGCTCATTATCACAGACAATCAAGGCAATATTGTACTTACTTAAAGCACTTAATAACCTTAAAGTTACAACAGTCTCCCCTCCTTCTGCTACAATTATCGAAATATCACTCAGTGGGATAACATAGTCTTGACCCATTTTCTTAATTAAAAGGTTATCCAACTTCAATTGCATTTTTTCACTCTGACAGACATGCACAATTCTCCAAGTCATCGTATTTCCCTCTTTCACAAAACGAAAACACCCCGCCATAAATGACAGGGTGTTGAATTCGGCATGAAGCCTTATCTTTGTAGCTTCTGCAAGATTTAAGTAACTGTGCAAGGCGTCCCTTACATTTACTATTATAATACATTGTACCAGCGTTTGCAACTCTTTTTTTAATATTTTTTAAAATTTGAGTTTTGGTTCGTCACCCTCTTTTTTAATGATATGTTTTTTACCCAAAACATCTGTTTTGACTTTAAAAATAGAGATATTTGATTTATTTAATCCTTTCAAACACCGTCCTCCTTTCGCAACATTTCCAAGTATCGTTATCAATTCTTGTTCTCCATCAAATTTAGCTTTATCATAAGGTTTTAATTCGATATAATGTTTTGCCGTATCATTCCTTGAATTAAATCTAAATAATTTTTGTTCATTGTTTTCTGAATCTTTTATTAATATCAAATCATTTTTATAGAGAGTAAATTTAAATTCAGACTGCTCATCGATACCTTCAATTCTCTTTATAGAATTATACTTCTGATTAGAAATACTATATTTCCCACTACCTTTTTCAAAGGATAAATCAGAATATTTCAAACCCATCAATTCATATTTTTTAGTCTGATGATTAAAATAAACATCTGTCCTCCAAGGCTTAAGTGACTGAAGAACCACTTGATTATCACTACTTTCTGGTGTGATATCAATGTGATTACCTAGTTTATTATCATAGTATTTAAGACTTTTAATTTCTGGACCATTACTTTTTTTACTGTACTTTCGAATAGGCCCATTTTCTTGTCTATATTTCTCAAAAGGATTGCAAGGGATCTCTTTATTTTTATCGTTCAATTCTTTAGAAGGATAGGTTCTTAAAATTTCTTCAATCACTTTTTCAAATGTTTGTGGATCTTTGTGATACATCAAGAATTTACTCTTATCTTTATTATAAATTTTAATGAAAGCATCATATCCTGCTTGACTATAAATATCTTTAATCTTACCTAAAACATAAGTTTCTTCAGACTTCTCTTTATCCAATTTCGCTTTTCTTGTTGCATAAATTGTAGCATCTGAAATTTTTCGATTAAATTTTGAATCTACTTGATAAGAAAATAGAATACTATCCTCAAATGTCTTGCTACTTAATGTATCAACAAAATGGTCATAAGGAGCTTTAAACACTAACTCTTTGTATTCATCATCACTTAATGAAATAATTTCTCCAGTCTCTGAATCAACAAACTGTCCTTCTTTATAAGCAATCAGAGGATTATTCTGTTTTTTCCATAATCTTAATTGACTCGAAGCGGCAATAATTAAGGCATCAACAGCATGATGATGGTAAGTCTCACGAGACTTTTCAAGTCCCCACTTTCTTCTTAGCTGAGAGGTAAATTGTCCACGTACCACCGAAATAGTTGTATCGAATTTATGCGCTTTATAAAAATCTTGTAGAGCATTTAAAACAACTCGAGAAGAATATCGAGTGTCAATTAAATTCCGTTCGATGAATTTCTGCTTCACTTCAATTTTACTAATATCTTCTTCCGTTAAAAGGTACTCTTTCTTTTTATTACCTAATAATTTAGACTCTTTTACATAAGATTTAAACTCACGGTAGGACCAGGCATCATCCATACTATCTAAAGCCTGAAACGGAGTACGTTGGCCTTTTTCTTGGTTTGCTGTAGCTAGAACCAATACTTTATTAGATAGACTATCATCAAACGATAAAGAAAGAGGTAAAATATGGTCAATTTCGTACTTGTACTGATTGTGAATTAAATCTGAAATTGGAATGTTCTTCCCAGTATAGAGACACTTCTCTCCCTGCTGGTGCCATAAACGAATCTTAGTAGCCAATTCCTTCTGCCCATGAAAAATACTATCTGGTAACTCTTTTTTCCCATTGTATTGGAATGCAGCCTTTTCCATAGCTGCATTTTTCTCATCTTGGTTTGCCTTTTGACGTTTTATATAATCTTTCTTAGCGTCTTCTTCGTTATTTTCACGCGCCATTTCGATAACGATATTATCAAAGATACCATGTTTTTTAGTTGCTTCATTGATTATCTTTATGGCCTGTCTGACAGATTTTGCTACTACAGGGTTATAAATTTCTTCTGTTAATTCTTTTTCATCAATATACTTGGTTCTTTTTGATATTTCTTTAGATTTTTGTTTCCCCAATCGTGTTAGAATTGTCATTTGCTCTTCTGAAGTTTCATAGAGTTCTGGTATCAATTCCATCATGAGTTTAAGAGAAAAATTATGCCATCCCTTACTAAATAGACTGCTATTATTTTTTCTAAATTGAACTAATTCAAGTACTTGGTCTTGACTAAAAGAATCCTTTAACTTTGTGTTAATCGCTTCTTCTATACCTTCTCGTTCAGTATTTAGAGTTAAAATATGGGCAAGCTCATCTAGAACATTTCTAGACAATTCCCCAACTGAAATTGTTTCTAGCGATTGCATTTTTCGATATGCTTCAAAAGTATGTATTTCAGGTTTATTGTTTACATCAACTCGATAACCACGTATCTGATCTACTGAAGCATCAATCATTTTAGCAATGTACTTCAATAAGGTTGAGGCTCCTAAGGTTTTAGCTTCCTTAGCATACTCAACAATAACTTTCTTTTGTTCCTCACTAAGTTTCTTCGTTTCTGTAGGAACTGTTAAATTATTTAAATCATTTAGTAAATTAAACTCTTGAGCAGTATAGGAAGCTTTTGAAGCTCTGTATTCATCCGGATAAAATGTACATTTCCCAATTAAAATACCAAAAATATTATCTAACGTCGTACCGTCTGTTCTAAAACGTCCATAATCCGTCCGAGATTTTTCATTACCTGGTCCATGATAATATTTTCTTTTCCCTGTAAGGATTTTTAGACAATCCTCTATAAATTCATCTGTAATTTTACTATTGAATTCCTGCTGTTTTCTAAGAATTCTTTCAGCTTCTTTTCTATAAGCAGATGTTGAAAAAACATTGATCAATCGGCGTTTCTCACCATTTTCCACAACAGTGAAATCTCCTCTTACCTGACCATATTTTTCGAAACGTTCTAGTTGGATTTGACCAGGTGTTTGTTCAGCAAGTAATTTTCTATTTTCTTCAACTGCCTTACCATAATCAGATGATACTGTACCCCCATCCTCAGAAGCATCATCTAAATAGCTAATACCACGTCTCTTAACAATGTTCTTTAAAGCTATGAACAGCTCTTCATTCGTTAGTTGCTGATTCAAGCCATCTACACGAAGTCGATATGGATTAAGATTAATGGATACCTTAGAAAAATCAGTTAACAAACCATAGTCTTCAAATAGATCTTGAAAGCGAACACCACGGTGTTTTTTCCTACGATGTAATCGTCGAGCCTGTCTATTTTTTCTTCTTTCAACATTATTATCAGCTGTTGCAGCTGGAAAAAGACGAGAATTCGCATGGATAATCTTTCCAGAATTTTTTTCTAGAATTCCCACTCCTACGGATGCAATACCAATATCCAATCCTAAAACTAAACCGTTCATAGTCAATCTCCTAACTAGTTATCATATCAACTAAATTTTACTCTTTCCTTCCTAAAAAATCAAATAATTATAAGCAATTACTTAAAATCTTTTACTATATATAATTATATTCAAATTCTCCCACTTCCATCATTCACCACAAACAAAAAAGCGTGGTCTCACGCTTTTAGATTTCTATTTTAACTTGAGTGATTTCTACATAAAAAATCAATAGTTTATATGCCCCCTGCAGGGATCGAACCTGCAACTACTCCTTAGGAGGGAGTTGTTATATCCATTGAACTAAGGGAGCTAGAGAAAAACCCTGCTGGGTGAGCAGAGTTTTTAGTCGAATTAACGACGGATTTCTTTGATACGAGCTGCCTTACCTTGAAGAGCACGCAAGTAGTACAATTTCGCACGACGTACTTTACCGTAACGAACAACTTCGATTTTTTCAACACGTGGAGTGTGAATTGGGAAGATACGCTCAACACCTACACCGTTAGAGATTTTACGAACTGTGTAGTTTTCTGAGATGCCAGCACCTTTACGTGCGATAACAACACCTTCAAAAATCTGGATACGTTCACGGTTACCTTCGACAACTTTCGCGTGTACACGAACTGTGTCACCAGGACGGAATGATGGGATATCTGTACGAAGTTGACCTTCAGTCAAGCTTTGGATTAATGGATTCATTTTATTCTCCTATCTTTGTCAATCTTGAGGAACCTTCCTCAGCGGATAAACTGTATTTTTGTGCGTCCATTACACACAAGATACAGTTTACCAAATTTCCACCTAAAAGTAAAGAAATTTATAGCAGAATTCCTAAAAAAATCGCTAGAAAACCGCCTATGTAAGTTAAGAGAAAATAGCTATAAAATACCTTCTTGTCACTTAACAGTCTTTGCAGCTCATCATTCAAGGTTGAAAAGGTCGTCAACCCTCCACAAAAACCTGTCGCTAGGATAGCATAGATTTCCTTGGACTCCACATGATTGTAGAGTAAGCCAATTAAAAAACATCCTATAAGATTGGCTATGAGAGTTCCTAGAGGTAATTTTGAAGCTTGATTATAGCGGGAAAAGAAATAACGCACCAGGGCTCCAAGTCCGCAGGCGATTGCAAGATAGACGATTACCATTTCTTCCTCCCTAGACAATAAGCCAAGAGCAGGCCTCCGCCAATACTCAAAAGTAGGTAGATGCCTAAACTAAGATAACGCTCGGTATCGAGCAACTTCACAGCATCCAAAAGCAGGCTAGAAAAGGTTGTTAAACCACCGCAAAAGCCTGTACCCAGCGCCAAAACCAAACCTTTACTGCTTCCCTTATAGACCAGATAGCCTTTTACCAGATAGACCAAGCAGAAAATTCCCAGATAGTTGACAAGGAGGGTTCCCCAAGGAAAGTCAGGACTGGCTGGCAACTGACTAGATAGAAAATAGCGGACAAGTCCACCCAACATAGCAGCTAAAAAAATCCCTAGCGGATAGAATTGTTCTTTTTTCATTTGATGTTTTGATCCTGATAGTCACGCGAACGTTTGAGAATATCTGAAAAAGTCGCAACAATGGTTTCTTGATAATTCTTATTGGTTACACGACTTCTTACCCTTTCAAAAATGACTTCTTCTCGCTTGCTATCTAAAATAGGTTTTCCTGAGGCTTTCTTATAGGCAACTACTCCCTCAACCAAATGCATCCGTTCTTCTAGGAGCTTGACGATTTGGTCGTCGATTTGATCAATTTCTTGCCGAATACTAGCTAAATCCATAGTGTCTCCTCCTTTATTTGAATTATTGTATCAAAAAGCCAGCAAATAGGCTAGTAAAATCTAGTTTAACTACTAAAAACTGCACTGACTCCTTCCAGTCAGTGCAGTTTGTTTCTTATCCTACTTTTGCAGCCAATTCTTCTGCGAATTGTTCCAAGCGTTCGATGTCTTCTTCTTCGGCAGAAAGGTCTACTTTAACGCACTCTGAACCTTTTTCAGCTCCTGTCGCTACAAATACACGATCAAAGTCATCAACAGCCTTACAGAATTCGTCGTAGAAGGTATCTCCTGAACCGACCACTCCGTAGATTTTGCCATTCAAGTTGAGATCAGCTAGGTCTTCGTAGAAGTCCATCATCTCATCTGGCAATTCTCCATCTCCGTAAGTGTAAGTCGCAACGATTGCGATATCCGCTTCCAAGAAGTCTGAAGCGTCAACAGTCGTACATTCATCAACATCGACATCCAAGCCCAAATCTCGCAATTTATCTGCTACAATATCTGCAATTTCTTCGGTATTACCGGTCATACTGGCAAATACAATTTTTGCTAATGCCATATCGTCCTCCTCAATTTATCTTTCTCCATTATATCATATCTTTTTCATTTTAAAAATAAAAATTCTTGTGCTACAATGAAATGAGAAAGAATTGAGGTTATTTATGGAAATTTGCCAGCAAATATTAGAGAAAATCAAAGAATACGATACCATTATCATTCACCGTCATATGAAACCAGATCCAGATGCCATAGGGAGTCAGGTAGGCTTGAAAGCTCTTCTCACACACCATTTTCCTGAAAAGACCATCAAAGCCGTCGGTTTTAACGAACCAACTCTAACTTGGATGGCGGAAATGGATACTGTCCAAGACAGTGACTACCAAGGAGCTCTTGCTATTATTTGTGATACAGCGAATCGTCCTCGTATCGATGATAAACGCTACGAACAAGCTGATTTCACCATCAAAATCGATCACCATCCAAATGATGATATCTATGGTGACCTATCTTGGGTGGATACAAGTTCAAGCAGCGCCAGTGAGATGATTGCTCTATTTGCTCAAGAAAATCAGCTAGCTTTATCTAGTGAAGCGGCACGACTTCTCTATGCAGGAATTGTTGGAGACACAGGGCGTTTTCTCTACCCGTCAACTAGTGCCCGTACCTTTAGAATAGCTGGCCAGCTCCGAGAAATTGATTTTGACTTTGCTGGATTGTCTCGTCAAATGGATACCATGAGCTTCAAGATTGCAAAATTGCAAGGATATGTTTATGATCACTTAGAAGTTGATGAGAATGGGGCTGCACGCGTTCTGCTTACTCAAGACATCTTGGAAAAATATAAGGTTACGGATGCTGAAACAGCGGCAATTGTCGGAGCACCTGGTCGAATTGATACTGTTAAGGCTTGGGCTATCTTTGTTGAGCAAGCTGATGGTCACTTCCGTGTGCGAATGCGCAGTAAAATTACCCCTATCAATGAAATTGCCAAAGAACACGACGGAGGAGGACATCCATTAGCTAGTGGCGCCAATTCCTATAGTCTAGAAGAAAACGAACAAATATACAAAGAACTGAAAGAGGCTCTACAGGTTCACCAAGGCTAAGAAAGAATTTTCTTGGCCTTTTATATGCTAGATTCTTAAAATATACGGTTTCTTTGTACCTCAGTTTATGGTATAATAAATCAAACTGAATAAAAGGAGACTTAATAATGGAAAAAAATCGTTTGTTTATCCTCATTTCTGCTGGAGTAGCAATCCTTGGTTCACTTTTGCCATGGGCTAGTTTAAATGCAGGTGCTTTTGGGTCCTATAGTGTGAATGGTTACCAAGGAGATGGGTGGTTTGTCATTATCGCAGCTATTGTGTCTATTGTTCTTGCGTGCTTGAATAACATGAATAAAGCAATGCCTAAAGGGTTCTCAATTGGTGTCATTGTTGCGGGTGCAATTGCAACTCTCGTTACACTAAATAGTCTCTTTAATGTAAATAAATACATGTCTAACTTTGGTGGATATGGCATTTCAATCGGCTTTGGTTTGATTTTAGCTATTCTTGCTAGCATTGCACTAGTTGTAACTGGTCTCTTGGCAATGTCAGGTGGTAAAATTACCAAAGAATCATTTACTGAATTAGCTGAGTCTGGTAAAGATTTTGCTCAAACTGTCGGACGTGTAACAAGCTCTACCGTTAAAACTGCAGTCGAAGAAATCAAAAAAGAATCTCAAGAACGTAAAAAAGAAGAAACTACAGCTGAAAAAACAGAGACAGCTAAAGAGGAAACCGAGCAAAAAGAGGAAGCTAAGGAACCAGCTAATGTAGAAGCTGAATCAACAGCAGAAAACGCAGAACCAGTAAAAGAAGAAACTACAGAATCTGAAACAAAAACAGAAGCTGAGCCAGTAAACGAACCAACAGAAACAGAGGCTGAAGCTGAAACTGAAACTGTAACAGAATCAACAGAAACAGAACCTACTGAAACTGAAAAAGAGGCTAAATCAGCAGCAGAAAACACAGAACCAGTTAAAGAAACAGAAGTAAAAAATCAACAAGAAGAAAAAACTCCAAATCAAGAGAACTAATCATTCTTCTACCCTCACTCCAGTAAACACTGGAGTGATTTTTTATCAAGATTTTTAATAAAATCAGGGAAAAGACTTGCCAAACTTATCAGAATCTGATAGACTAGTATGGTAACAATCTATGGCTCGCAAAGAGACCATGGCAGAAAGGAAATATTGCAAAATGAAAAAAGATATCCATCCAGAATATCGCCCAGTTGTCTTCATGGACACAACTACTGGTTACAAATTCCTTAGCGGTTCAACAAAACGCTCTAACGAAACTGTTGAGTTCGAAGGCGAAACTTACCCATTGATCCGTGTGGAAATTTCATCAGACTCACACCCATTCTACACTGGACGTCAAAAGTTCACTCAAGCAGATGGACGCGTGGATCGTTTCAACAAAAAATACGGTCTCAAATAATCAAAAAAAGAACAGTTACCACTGTTCTTTTTTTGTACTTCTTTTTATGAACCAATCACTACTACTTTCTATTTGTCAACCTTCACGCTGACACTATAATTGATTTCAAACGAGGTTAAAAAATATCGAAAAGAAGCTTGATATTGAGAATGGTCAAGATGATTGAAACTGCGTAACCTAGGATGGTGTTCCACTTGGCATTAGTGAATTCTCCCATCAGTGACTTCTTAGAGGTCAGATAGATTAAGGGGAAGATTGAAAACGGAAGAGCGATTGACAGAAATACCTGTGAATAGACCAATAACTGATCCAAGGTTTTTTCTTGATGTCCAAACAAGACGGCGACTATAATCACAGGAAGCAAGGCAAAAATACGGGTACCGATACGGATTATCCACTGAGGCAATTTCAGATGCAAGAAACCTTCCATGACAATCTGTCCTGTCAAAGTACCTGTAATGGTCGAATTTTGACCACTTGCTAAGAGAGCTAGGGCAAATAAAGTTGACAGAGTTGAGCTGGCTATAGCTCCTGCTATTGTCGAATCCTGTAAAGCATTGTACATTTGAGAAAAAGCTGAAATTTCAGATGCATGCCCAAAAAAGAGAGATGCCCCTAAAATAAGAAGCAAGGAATTGACAATAAAGGCTAGAGACAACTGAAGATTTGAATCCCAGGTCATAAAACGCACAGCTTTTCGAACATCCTTCTTATCTTTGTGATTGATTTTCCTTGTTTGGGATAGGGATGAATGAAGATAGAGATTATGGGGCATGACTGTCGCTCCTACAATCCCTAAAGCCAAGGTCAATTGGCTTTCATGACCTGGCAATGGTGTTTCAAATAATGTTGAAGTCGGTAAATAACCACCAAAGATACCCTGAATACTTGGATTGGATAAAGCTACCAGATAGGTAAAGATGGCTAATATGGTTAAAATAAGAGTCGTAACAATGGCTTCAATTTTTTTGAAGCCAAATTTCATCAACAACAACAAAAGAAATACATCCAAAACGGTTAAGAGGATAGCGACCATAATCGGTATTTTAAATAAAAGATTTAAGGCAATTGCTGAGCCTAGAACCTCAGCTAAGTCTGTCGCCATTAAAGCTAATTCTAAAATCACCCATAGACTATAGCGAAGCCATTTGGGAGCATGATGAGCTGTTGCCTGTGCTAGGTCCATCCTAGTCACGATACCGAGCTTTCCAGCCATCTGTTGTAGCTGCATAGCGATGATGGATGAAATTAAAATAACAAATAAGAGACTATATTTGTAGGAAGCACCACCAACTACACTGGTAATCCAGTTTCCAGGATCCATATAACCAACTGCTACAAGTGCTCCAGGACCTAAAAAAGCTTTTAGATTTTGCCAAAAATGATTGTTATTGGGAGTTTCAATAGATTGATTGATCTCAGAAAGAGAGACTTTTTTATAAGAGGACATAGGGATTTTACACTTTCTAATCTGTCTTTACATATTTCTTAATAGAATATTTTTTGAAAGAATGATGAAAATAGTTTACCTATTTCCAATTCACGCTTATTATATCACATTTTAGAATGATTACAAATAAAAAAAATGATAGTTGAAATAAGCAATATCAGTATTGCAAAAGCCAGCGTTTTCTGACGCTGGCTTTAAAACTGTAAAAATTCTTTCTCAACTAGATCGCTTCTGTGACAAAACTACGGCTTTCTAGCACCTTAAGCATGGCATTAGCTGTATCTAGGGCTGTAAATAGTGGCACACCGTGTTCAATAGCTGAACGGCGGATTTGCTCACCATCTTCGTCAGCAGTTCGCTTGGTTCCGACAGTATTGATAATTGCTTGAATTTTCCCTTTGCGAACAAAGCTTGGGATATCCTGTTCATCGTCACCGATCTTACCAACAGGTTGGGCTTGCAGTCCATGACTAGCAAAGAAGGCTGCTGTCCCTTCTGTCGCGAGGATACCGTAGCCGATATTTTGGAAACGACGAGCCAAGTCCAAGGCTTCATCTTTGGCATCATCAGCGATGGTAAAGACCACATTTCCAAAAGTTGGCAAGTGCAGGTAAGAAGCTTCAAAGGCCTTGTACAAAGCTTTTTCAAGAGTAGTATCAGAACCCATAACTTCCCCTGTTGACTTCATTTCAGGACCGAGCAAGCTGTCTACCTTAGCTAGTTTCGTAAAGGAGAAGACTGGCGCCTTGATATGAACGCGAGTGCTTTCTGGATAAAGTCCATCTTGGTAGCCAAGTTCTTCAAGACTTTGACCAAGAATGAGCTTGGTTGCTACTTGAGCCATAGGAATATTAGTTACCTTAGAAAGGAATGGCACCGTACGGCTGGCACGTGGATTGACCTCAATAACGTAGACTTTTTCATCCTTGATGACAAACTGGATGTTCATCATCCCAAGACAGTTAAGGCCGATTGCTAGGCGTTTGGTGTAGTCTGCGATAGTTTCCTGAACCTTTCGCGACAAGGTTTGTGGAGGATAAACAGCCATGGAGTCACCTGAGTGGACACCAGCACGCTCGATATGTTCCATGATACCAGGGATAAGGACATTTTCTCCATCTGAAATGGCATCAACTTCACACTCTTGCCCAACGATGTAAGAGTCAACAAGAACTGGGTGGTCTGGACTAGCCTTAACAGCGGTACGCATGTAAGAACGGAGGTCTTCTTCGTTTTCAACGATTTCCATGGCACGTCCCCCCAAGACATAAGATGGGCGAACAAGGACTGGGAAACCAATCTTGCGAGCTGCAAGCACGGCTTCTTCTTCATTGGTAGCCGTTTGTCCTGGTGGCTGTGGAATATCCAGGTCTTTTAGAGCTTGCTCGAAGAGGTCACGGTCTTCTGCACGGTCTAGATCAGCGACTTGCGTACCAAGGATGGTCACACCAGCTTTTGCCAAGGGCTCTGCAAGGTTGATAGCTGTTTGACCACCGAACTGAACAATAACGCCTTTTGGTTGCTCCAAATCAATGACATTCATGACATCTTCAAAAGTTAATGGCTCAAAGTAGAGCTTGTCAGACACAGAGAAGTCCGTCGAAACAGTCTCTGGATTTGAGTTCATGATGATGGCTTCATAACCAGCAGCCTGAATCGCCTTAACAGAGTGAACAGTTGCATAGTCAAACTCAACCCCTTGTCCGATACGGATTGGACCTGAACCTAGGACTAGGACGGATTCCTTATCAGACTTGATAGACTCATTTTCCCATCCATAGGTTGAATAGAAATATGGTGTTTCAGAGTCAAACTCCGCCGCACAGGTATCGACCATCTTGTAGACTGGGACAATCTTGTTTTCCAAGCGAAGTTGGCGAACTTGCTCAGCTGTCGTTTCCCAAAGCTCCGCAATCTTGCGGTCTGAAAATCCATTGAGTTTAGCTGTTTTCAAGACTTCTAGATCTTGTGGATGGGCACCTAATTCTTGCTCAATTTCAAAGATGTGCAAGAGTTTATCAAGATAAAAGATATCAATTTTCGTAAGCTCAGCGATTTCTTCTGGTGTGTAACCACGGCGAATAGCTTCTGATACGTAGAAGAGACGGTCATCTTGGGCCTTGACAACCTTTTCAATCAAGGCATCATCAGAAACGGTTGCCAATTCAGGCATTTCATTGTGGTGAACCCCAATTTCAAGTGAACGACAGGCTTTAAGAAGAGACTCCTCAATGTTCCGACCGATGGCCATAACTTCTCCAGTTGCCTTCATCTGGGTACCGAGACGACGTTCCCCTTTTTCAAACTTGTCAAATGGGAAACGTGGAATCTTAGCAACGACGTAGTCAAGAGCTGGTTCAAACATAGCATAAGTTGAACCTGTAACTGGGTTGATGACCTCATCCAGAGTCAAACCAACGGCAATCTTGGCAGCCAATTTGGCAATCGGATAACCCGTCGCCTTAGAAGCAAGGGCAGAAGAACGCGATACACGAGGGTTTACTTCGATAACATAGTACTTAAAGCTATGGGGATCAAGGGCTAGCTGAACGTTACATCCACCTTCAATCTTGAGAGCGCGGATAATGCTCAAGCTGGCATCACGAAGCATTTGGTTTTCATAGTCTGACATGGTTTGCGCAGGGGCAAATACAATAGAGTCCCCTGTGTGAATTCCAACTGGGTCAAAGTTTTCCATGTTACAAACAACGAGGGCATTGTCAGCCGAGTCACGCATAACTTCGTACTCGATTTCCTTGAAACCTGCAATGGAACGCTCAATCAAACATTGGGTAACAGGTGACAGTTTCAAACCATTTTCAGCGATTTCACGCAATTCTTCCTCATTGGCACACATACCACCACCAGTACCACCTAGGGTAAAGGCTGGACGGACGATGACAGGGTAGCCGATTGACGCCGCAAAGGCAACAGCTTCTTCCACTGTGTTGACAATTTCAGATTCAGGGATTGGCTGCTCAAGCTCTTCCATCAATTGTTTAAAGAGGTCACGGTCCTCCGCTTGGTCGATGGCCGATAATTTAGTACCGAGAAGTTCTACTCCCAATTCATCTAGGATACCATTTTTAGACAATTCCATGGCCATATTGAGCCCTGTTTGGCCTCCAAGAGTTGGAAGCAAGGCATCTGGACGTTCCTTACGGAGAATACGCGTCACAAACTCAAGTGTAATTGGTTCGATGTAAACCTTGTCAGCAATCTCCTTGTCCGTCATGATGGTGGCAGGGTTTGAGTTCACCAAGACAACCTCATAACCTTCCTCTTTCAAAGACAAGCAGGCCTGGGTCCCAGCGTAGTCAAACTCAGCAGCCTGACCAATAATAATCGGACCAGAACCAATCACCATAATTTTTTGAATATCTGTACGTTTAGGCATTTATAAGATATTAAGGGCGTCAAGCGGACAAAGCTAAAATAGGAGTTATGACGAAGAACTATCAGTTCTAGGAATAACTATCTTTTTAGCACCGTCCGTAGCCCGTATTCAGTTCAGCAAATACGGACCACCCTTCTCCTTTCTATTCGGCAACTCTCGGGTTGCCATTAAATAAATTCTCCGACGATTTTTTAGAGAAACGATATTTTTCGATAAAAAATCTAGTGCAGGGAGTTTTTAGTTCGCCTGATAGCGACTAAAAGAAACGACCTGCCTTTCTATTCGTCGCCTCACAGAGCGACATTAAATAAGATACAAAGGACGAATAGAAAGCGATTGAATTTTAGGAAATCAAGGAAGGATTGACAATCCAAGTTGGTTTCTCTAAATTCCGAGCTTTCCGTCCGTGTTCAGTTACATAAATTCTCCGACGAGCTTTTACTCGTTCTTAGTTTGCTTGTTTAAAAGCTTCCATCATCTCGATAAACTCGTCAAATAGGTAGCTTGCGTCGTGTGGACCAGGAGCTGCATCTGGGTGGAATTGAACAGAGAAACCTGGTTGGTATCTGTGACGCACACCTTCAACTGACTTGTCATTGATTTCTTCGTGAGTAATAATCAAATGCTCTGGCAAGTCCTCACGGCTGACTGCATAACCGTGGTTCTGGCTAGTAAAGTCTACACGGCCTGTAGCAATCTCACGTACTGCATGGTTAAATCCACGGTGTCCAAATTTCATCTTATAAGTCTTAGCCCCGTTTGCCATAGCAAAGAGTTGGTGCCCCATACAAATTCCGAAGATTGGGATTTTTCCTTGCACACCACGAATCATGTCCAGTGCTTCTGGAACATCTTCTGGGTTACCTGGACCATTTGATAACATAACTCCATCAGGATTGAGGTGGAGAATTTCTTCTGCCGTTGTTGAATACGGAACAACCGTAACGTTACAGTTGCGCTTAGAAAGTTCACGTAGAATTGAGTGCTTGAGCCCAAAGTCTACTAAGACCACGCTCAAACCAACTCCTGGAGCTGGATAGGAAGTTTTAGTAGAAACTTGTTTGATATTGTCTGTCGGCAAGACTGTTGCTTGGAGCTGGTCCGTCACATGGTCCATACTGTCCCCAACGTGAGTCAAGGTTGCACGCATGGTACCATGCTTACGGATAATCTTGGTAAGTGCACGCGTATCAATCCCTGAAATACCTGGAATTTTCTTAGCTTTCAAAAATTCATCCAAGGTCATTTGGTTGCGCCAGTTGCTAGCTCGACGCGCTTCTTCGAAAACGACAACTCCCTTACAAGTTGGAATGATGGATTCGTAATCATCACGATTAATGCCATAATTTCCTACCAAAGGATAGGTAAAGGTCAAGATTTGCCCATTATAAGACTGGTCAGTAATGGATTCTTGATAGCCTGTCATCCCTGTATTAAAGACGATTTCGCCTGTTACATCTATATCTGCTCCGAAGGCCTTGCCTTCAAAAACTGTGCCATCTTCTAATACTAGAAGTCTTTTTGTCATATTTTCACCTCTCGTGGACGCTCACTGGCGTCTTTTAACGTCTTGTGTTTTAGTTGGCGTTTCTACTCGCCAGTACGGATTCTAAGATTGCCATTCGAACAAAGACACCGTTGGTCATTTGTTGGACAATGCGTGATTTTGATGCTTCAACCAAGTGGTCAGCAATTTCCACATCTCGATTAACTGGAGCAGGATGCATTATGATTGCTGTTTCTTTTAAGCGATTATAGCGTTCTTGGTTCAAACCGTGTTGAGCATGGTAATCTTCTTTTGAAAAAACGGCTCCACTATCATGGCGTTCATGTTGAACTCGGAGTAACATCAGAACATCCACCTGATCAACAATCTCATCAATAGTTACAAACTGTCCATAGTCCGCAAATTCTTGACTTCTCCATTCCTCAGGTCCTGCAAAGTATAGTTCAGCTCCCAAGCGTTTCAAAATCTGCATATTGGACTTGGCAACACGTGAGTGGTCCAAGTCGCCTGCAATAGCAACCTTGAGACCCTCAAAGTGCCCAAATTCCTCATAAATGGTCATCAAATCAAGCAAGCTCTGGCTAGGATGTTGACCTGAGCCATCACCACCATTGATAATGGAAGTCGTAATCGACGGACTCGCAATCAACTCTCTGTAATAGTCAACCTCTGGGTGGCGAATCACACAGACATCCACTCCTAGAGCAGATAGGGTCAAGATGGTATCATACAGTGTCTCACCCTTATTGACCGAACTAGTCTTCACATCAAAGTCAAGTCGTTCCAGCCCCAGCTTAATCTCTGCCACTTCAAAGGACTTATGTGTCCGTGTAGAATCTTCAAAGAAGAGATTCGATACGATAGGTTTGTTCTCGTAGGGAAGTTGGGCTCCGTTTTTAAACTCGATCCCTCGTTTGATCAATTTCATCACTTGATCAACTGTAAGGTCTTCCATGGAAACCACATGGTTCAATGCTTGTTGATTTTCTGACATGGCTACTCCTTCAGCTTTCTAAGCTTCTTCAGTAATCAGAACTCTGTCTTGGCCATCAAGTTCTGTCATCTCTACGATGATTTCTTCAGAACGACTGGTTGGGATATTTTTCCCAACGTAATCTGGACGGATAGGCAATTCTCTATGTCCACGATCAACTAGCACCGCAAGACTCACGCGCGCAGGACGACCATGGCCGACAATGTTATCAATAGCAGCACGGATGGTACGGCCTGTATAGAGTACATCATCCACCAAGATAACTTCACGGTCTGTCACATCAACAGAAATCAAAGAAGTATCTTCTCCGCTTTTAACATCATCACGGAAAGGTTTGGTGTCCAATTCCACAACAGGAACAGTGATGTTTTCCAACTGCTCCAAGCGTTCTTTGATACGATGAGCGATGAAAACACCACGCGTTTTTATCCCAGCTAGGATAATTTTATTCAAATCTTTATTGCGCTCAATAATCTCATAAGTAATTCGCGTAATCGCTCGTTTGACAGTCAATTCGTCTACAACTTCTTTTGTCTTCATGACAAACCTCCAAAAAGAAAAGTCTCCTTCTACAAGGAGACTTGAAATGTATAGCTAAGCGAGCCCTACTGTATACAGTATAGACTTCACCCTTCTACTTTATCGCGCTCCTTGCCTGCCTCACGGGACAGGTTTAAAGGACTATTTAGTTATCATTTACTATAGCACAAAGCACCCTTAAAATCAAGCAAAAACTTTTTCAGAGTCCCCTTAAACATTACTAAAATCATACAGTTGGGGATAGTGGTCACATTCTGGATTTTTGGGATGGCAGATAGCTCGTCCAAAGTAAATCATAGCCTGGTGGGCTGCTAACCACTCTTCTGGTGGCAAGACATCCATAACACGTTTCTCTACTTCAAGTGGCGTAGCCGATTTTTTTACGATATCGTGATGCTTACAGATACGCTCCACATGAGTATCCACTGCAAAAGCAGGAATCCCAAACCCCACACTCATGACGACATTTGCTGTTTTACGACCAACACCCGCTAGACTTTCTAATTCCTCTCGTGTCTGAGGCACTTGACCATCAAAATCGTCTAGTAACTGTTGGGCACATTTTTTAAGGAATTTGGCCTTATTTCGATACAGTCCCAGGCGAGAAATGTGTGAAGCAATTTCACTCTCTGTCGCGACAGACATGGCTTGTGGCGTTGGAAAAGCAGCAAAGAGACCTGGCGTGGCCTTATTTACCGCTGCATCTGTCGTCTGAGCTGACAACATCACCGCAACCAAGAGTTCAAAATGATTGCGAAAATCTAGACTTGGTTTGGCATCTGGAAAAAGGGCAATAATTTCCTCTATGACATGACGGGCACGTTTCTTGGATAAAACCATCTACTCGTCTCCATCAAACAGTCCTTGCAAGCCAGCAAATGGACTGTTTTCTTCTTTCTTGACTGCTTGTTGGGCTTGGTATTCTTCCTCAGTCATGATTTGCCAGTCATTTCCTGACACAAAACCTTGGCCCGCCTCTTCTTCTGCCGTCAAGACTTTGATTGGGATATTGAGCAAGATATTATCTGCTACGCTCTCTGCAAGGTTGATTTCCCCATTTTCGATAGGCAAGACCAAATCATCATCTAGAACTTCCTGGTCCAGTTGGTTGGTCGCTCCTTCCATGAAAACTTCTGTCACTGGATAAGACTCAGCTAACTCAACCGGCTCCATACTGCGGCTGGAAGCAAGGACAATGGTATATGACAACTGATAGTCTAAGAAATACAGACGGTCTTCGTACTGTACCTTCCCCACTGCAAGGATATCTTTGACATCTAAAATCTCTTGGTTCCGTTTACGCAAGTCTGCTGCCAGGTCTAAAGCTTGTTCAAAATGCAGGCCTTCAGGTTGCTTACGAATTTCTTGAATATTTAACTTCATATTTCCTCCATAAAGATGTACTCACTTGATTATACCATGAAAAGGCTATAAGTCAGCTTTCCAAACTTTGATATTAAAATCTCATTTTTTAACATATTTACTATGACAAACTTTCCTATTAGTGCTATACTATAGGCAAGAATACACTAGAGCAAGGAGGATGCTCATATGGAAGATAAAGCACTCATCACTGAAGCTTACCAACTCCTTTCCGAGTTAGATAAAAGCTACCAAAGTTGCAAACAAGGAACAGCCGATGATCTTCGACTGCAAGAGCTGCTGAACACCACTCTTACGGAACTAAAAAAAGCAGAAAAGCTGGACAACAGTATCTTAATCGACCTTGAGAAATTTTACCAACGCACCAGTCTTCTGATTGGACTAGGGAGCCTAAAACTGAATGATCAAGCACGCACCGCTTGGCGCAACTATGACAAGTTCCACTACGAACATGTCAAACACGTACTGACTCTCTATGGGCCTGTTTTTGGTTTCTGATACTCTTCAAAAATCTCTTCAAACCACGTTAACTTCGCCTTGCCGTTGGTATGGGTTACTGACTTCGTCAGCTCTATCTGCAACCTGAAAGCTGTGCTTTAAGCAGTCTTCGGGTCGCTTCCTAGTTTGCCCTTTGATTTTCATTGAGTATAAAAACTAGAATTTCCTGTTTTCTATTGACAAAATTTCCTGAAAGGTATAGGATAGAGGTACTAATACTCGGAGGTAAGGGAGACATGAACAACTAATCTATCAAATAAAGAACCTTTATTTAGTAGATCTTGTTTTTGTCTCTTTTTGTGTGCTCTTTTAAT
Organism: Streptococcus sp. GMD5S; assembly: GCF_000298715.2. Lineage (GTDB taxonomy): Bacteria > Bacillota > Bacilli > Lactobacillales > Streptococcaceae > Streptococcus. The sequence continues at coordinate 128,514 of NZ_AJRG02000003.1, read as the reverse complement.
ACTAGATTTTCTAGTATCTTGTCCTCATTGAAAATCAAAAAACTGGAAAGCTAATCATCTGCCCCTCTTGGGTTAGGCAGCTCCAAGCTAGTTTGACGACCTTTTCAACGAGGATAATAGAGTTTTGACAGTGACTTTGGGCTCTACTAGATAAAGTAGAGCTTTTTGTTATGCACTATGGACATTCTAGAAAGGGCAACAATATGATAAAAATCAATCATCTGACCATCACACAAAACAAAGATCTACGAGATCTTGTATCTGACCTAACCATGACTATCCAAGACGGAGAAAAGGTTGCTATTATTGGTGAAGAGGGAAATGGCAAATCGACTTTACTACGAGCTTTAATGGGGGAAGCTTTGCCTGATTTTACTATCAAGGGCGACATTCAGTCTGACCTTCAATCACTGGCCTACATTCCTCAAAAACTAGCTGAGGACCTGAAAAAGAAAACTCTACATGACTACTTCTTTTTGGATTCTGCTGATTTAGACTACAGTATTCTTTATCGTTTGGCGGAGGAATTGCACTTTGATAGCGACCGTTTTGCTAGCGACCAAGAAATTGGCAGTCTATCAGGGGGCGAAGCTTTGAAAATTCAGCTCATCCATGAGTTGGCAAAACCCTTTGAGATTCTATTTTTAGATGAACCTTCAAATGACCTAGACCTTGAGACGGTTGATTGGCTAAAAGGTCAAATTCGAAAGATTAGGCAAACTGTTATTTTCATTTCCCATGATGAAGACTTTCTTTCTCAAACTGCGGATACTATTATCCATTTACGCCTTGTTAAACACCGGAAAGAAGCCGAAACCCTAGTGGAGCATTTAGACTACGATCGCTATAGTGACCAGAGGAAGGCTAGTTTTGCCAGACAAAGCCAGCAAGCTGCTAACGACCAAAGAGCCTATGACAAAACCATGGAAAAACATCGTCGCGTTAAGCAGAATGTAGAAAATGCTTTGCGAAATACTAAAAATGATGTTGCCGGGCGCCTATTGGCTAAAAAGATGAAAAATGTACTCTCTCAAGAAAAACGCTTTGAAAAGGAAGCCCAGTCCATGACCCAAAAGCCACTTGACGAGGAACAAATCCAACTTTTCTTTTCAGACGTCCAACCATTACCGGCTTCTAAAGTATTAATCCAACTGGAAAAAGAAAATTTGTCCATTGGAGAGCGCGTTTTAGCTCAGGGGTTACAACTAACTGTCCGTGGCCAAGATAAAATCGGTATCATTGGGCCAAATGGTGTTGGGAAATCAACTCTGTTAGCCAAGTTTCAACAACTGCTCAGCGCCAAAAGAGAGATTTCGCTTGCTTTTATGCCACAAGATTACCATAAAAAACTGCAATTGGATTTATCTCCAATAGCCTACCTCAGTCAAACTGGACGAAAAGAGGAACTGCAGAAAATCCAATCTCACCTAGCTAGTCTCAATTTCAGCTATCCAGAGATGCACCACCAAATCCGCTCCTTATCTGGTGGTCAACAGGGTAAACTTCTACTTTTGGATTTAGTGTTGCGCAAACCAAACTTTCTCCTTCTAGATGAGCCCACACGAAACTTTTCTCCCACTTCTCAACCCGAAATCAGAAAACTCTTTGCCTCCTATCCAGGCGGTCTGATTACTGTTTCGCATGACAGACGCTTCTTAAAAGAGGTCTGTACGAGTATCTATCGTTTGACAGAAAATGGTTTGGAAGTTGTTGATTTACAAGATTTATAAATGTTGAATATAGCAAAAATCCAGAGACGACCTCTGGATTCTTTGGGCTGTTTGAGCTAACTCAAACAGCTTGAAAGATACTCACTTAATCAGAAGAACAACTTTGTTGCACTTGACTTGACAATTAAGGAAAAAATTGTTTTTCCATCTCTGCCACTTAACTACAAATTAAATAATTTATAACTAGTATTCTTTTTTCTCCATAATCATAACGGACAATTTTACTGCAAGCCCTATGATTAATATGCTTACAACTAAAATTCCTAAGCAAATCATTGATATAGAATTCTTACTAAAAATCTCCATTAGTTCTGCAAGAAAATTTGACTTTTCTTTTAACAGTGTTGATAAAGCAAATATTAAGAAATAAGTGATTACCATAATGAGTCTACCCTTTTCAGCACCATATTTAAGAATAAATGGTAATTGAATGGCAGACATAAGTATACTAGCAGCTAATGTAATTAAAGCAATAAACACTATATTATCCAATGACATTTGATTTTTTGTCATCAACAGTACAAAAATGCAGATTGAACCAACCAAACCAAAGGCAAATGCAAAGAAAAACTTGCTCAACACATAACTGCTCTTTTTTATTGGCATCGAAAATGCAAACTGTTCGAAATTTGATTTTGTATCATAGCCAAAGGCGATTGCAGTAAGTATGAGCGGAATCATTACACATATTAACGGAACCATAAACAATTCATTTTCATAAATTCCATATACAGCCAGTGCAATACTGATAGTAACCGTTAATAATAATGTCTTTTTTAAAGTTGCTATATCTTTCAAAATTAATGATGTCATTATTGTCTCACTCCTTTCACAAAGTAAATCATAATATCCTCAATTGACGGTTTTTGTAACTTGATACCATCAGGTACAAGACTCTTTTTAACAAGTAACTCTTGCCCAAAAGAATGTATTCTTCTTCCTACAATGGCTTCTTCATCAATGTTATTTACTTCTTCATTGGATAAAGTACATATACCGTAGTTTTCTTTTAACTCATCTTTTGTTTCCATAAATAAGATTTTTCCATTGTGGATAAAAGCAATGTAATCTGCCACTTTTTCTAAGTCAGATAAAATATGGGAAGAAATAAGAATTGTATGATTTTCATCTTGCATAAAATCTAATAACAAATCCAAGATTTCCTCTCTTACAATTGGGTCAAGCCCACTTGTTGCTTCATCTAAAATCAAAAGTTCAGCATTGTGAGATAAAGCAACAGCCATTGAAAGTTTCATTTTCATACCACGAGAATAGTTTTTAATCATCTTTTTATGTGGTAAATTGAATTTTTCAACGAATCCATAAAACTGCTTTTTATCCCATTTTGAATAAACTCTATGACAAAACTTTTCAACATCGATTAATGTCATTTCTTCCGGCACTAACAAATCATCAAATACCACTCCAAGTTTATCTTTCAGTTCAACACTATTAGGATTTTCCTCATCTAAAAGTCTTATATCGCCAGAGTCTTTTCTTAAAAGCCCAAGTAACAATTTTATAGTTGTACTTTTACCAGCTCCATTCTGTCCGATATATCCAACTATTGTTCCTTTCGGAATAGTAAGATTTACCGGTCCTAGTTTAAAACTGTCAAATGTTTTTACTAAATCTTTAATTTCAATAGCATATTTACTCATATTCACCCTCCACATAACTCTTTAACATTTTTATCAATTCATCACTGGATACATCTGCAATTTCTGAAAGTTCAACTACTTCTTGAAGCTTCGATTCAATTTTCTTTAAGTATTCTTCTCGAATTAGTTCTTTATTTTGTGCTGCAACAAAATTACCTTTTCCTTGTACCGAATTTATAAACCCGTCTAACTCTAATTCATCAAAAGCTCTTTTTGCAGTTAACATACTTACTCTTATTTCTTTCGCTAAGAATCTTATCGAAGGTAGTTGTTCTCCCACTTTCAAATCTCCAGAAATGATTTGTGCTTTAATTTGATTTTTTATTTGCAGATATATTGGTTCATCACTGGAATTATTTATCTGTATATTCATCATCAACCCCCTACTGTTATTTGTGTTTTAACTGTTATTATTATAGCATAACAGTTAAAACATTGCAATATCTAAAAAGAAGCAGACAAAAATTTTTTTCCCGCTTCTTCTCATTACTATCTAAATTCTTTCAGCAACTCTCTTAGCTTTTCCAATATCTTATTTCTTCTCTTTATGAGAGCTGGATGAGATATTTTTTTCATTTCAGCCACCAAACGAATAGTTTCATCATTGAAATAAAGTCTATCAATGATTTCTCTTTCTTCATCATTTAATTTTGATAGTGCATCTCGCACTGCCTCAATCATCCTCTGTGTCTGAACGTTTTTATCTACATCAAAACCCTCATCAACTATACTATCCTCAAAATGTCCATCATTTTCAAAAGACGAGAAAAAAGCAGGTGATTTCTTCTATCCACCTGCTTCAAATATTTTTCGGCTCTATAATATTTGTAGTGGGTAAATCCCCTATGGATATTATGGAGCTTATTTTAGCTTTTCTTCAACCCACTACAGTTGACAAAGAGCCATTTTTTCTACATGTGTTTCAAGCGTTCGATTCGTTCTGAGATAGGTGGGTGGGTATAAAAGAGTTTTTGTAGTCCCCCACCTTTCTTAGGATCATTGATGTACAGAGCACTGCTGGCATCATCGACATGGTGATGCATCGGCTCGCTATTGTCCAACTTACGCAAGGCATTGATCATCCCTTGAGGATTGCGGGTCAGCTCCACACTAGATGCATCCGCCAGAAATTCCCTCTGACGGGAAATGGCTAATTGCACCAAGGTTGCAGCGAGAGGTGCTAGAACAATGGCTAAGAGAGAGATAACAAGCATGATAATCTCCAAACCATTTCCATCACGATCATTATCACTCCGTCTGCGGCCTGCACCACCCCACCACATCATCCGTCCTGCCATACTAGATAGCAGGGTAATAGCACTAGCAAGGGCAACAGCAATGGTCGAAATACGGATATCATAGTTCCGGATATGACTGACTTCATGCCCCATTACTGCTTCTAGCTCCTCACGGTTCATGATGGCTAGGAGACCCGAAGTGGCTGCGACAGCTGCATTCTGCGGATTCGAACCTGTTGCAAAGGCATTTAAAGATGAATCCTCAATGATGAAAACACGAGGCATGGGAATCTGAGCGACCATGGCCATATCTTCTACTACATGGTAGAGGTTTGGAGCTGTTTGCTCATCAACCTCACGCGCCCCATTCATAGACATGACAATCTCTGTCGATTGAAAGATCATGGTCAGAGCGTAGATAAGACCAATAATCAAGGCAATAATCATGCCACCAAGACCTGAGCGCATGAAGAGATAGCCAACCGCATAACCAACCAAGGCCAAGAGTAGGAAGAAAACCAGCAACAAAATCCAGGTTTTTCGTTTATTGCTCGCAATTTGATCAAACAACATCTTAGTCACCTAATCCGCTAAAGTCAACTTTAGGAACTGCCTTTTCCTCTTCAGGTGTTTGAAGGAAGTCTGCAGCTTTAAATCCAAATAGTCCTGCGATGATGTTGCTTGGGAAACTTTCAAGTTTTACATTGTAGTTGCTGACAACACTGTTGTAGAGTTGGCGTGAGTAAGAAATTTTATTTTCAGTATTGGTCAACTCTTCTTGTAATTTGATAAAGTTAGCACTAGCTTTCAAGTCTGGGTAATTCTCTGCTACTGCAAAGATACCAGAAATCTGGCGGGTAAGGGCATCACTGGCCTTCATAGCTTCAGCTGGTGAAGTTGCTGCGGCTACTTGTCTTCGAAGTTCTGTCACTTTTTCCAAGGTAGAACCTTCATATTTCGCATAGCCTTTGACTGTTTCAATCAAGTTTGGGAGGAGATCATTACGACGCTTCAACTGAACATCTATCTGGCTCCAAGCCTCCTTGGTCTGCATACGATTTTTAACCAAACCGTTATAGCTAACAATCACAAAAATAACAATCAGAGCCAAAACTCCAAGAATAATCCAAGTCATAATCTTATTCCTTTCTGCTTTTAGATTACTACCAGTATATCAAAATTTTAACGAATATGGTAAAATAAGATGATACTAGAGAAGGAAACTACTATGAAACCAGAAACATTTTACAGCCTACTAGCTGAGCAAAATCTTCCACTTTCGGACCAGCAAAAGAACCAATTTGAACGGTATTTTGAACTCTTGGTCGAGTGGAATGAAAAAATTAACCTGACCGCTATTACAGATAAAGAAGAAGTTTATCTCAAACATTTTTATGATTCGATTGCACCCATTCTGCAAGGTTTGATTTCAAATGAAACTATCAAACTTCTTGATATCGGGGCTGGGGCAGGATTTCCCAGCCTTCCTATGAAAATCCTCTATCCTCAGTTAGATGTAACCATCATTGATTCGCTAAATAAGCGCATCAACTTCCTCCAACTATTGGCTCAGGAGCTGGATTTGGACGGTGTTCACTTCTACCATGGACGGGCAGAAGACTTTGCCCAAGACAAGAACTTCCGTGCCCAGTTTGATGTGGTGACGGCTCGTGCGGTTGCCCGTATGCAGGTTTTGTCTGAGCTGACCATTCCCTATCTTAAAGTCGGTGGCAAACTATTGGCACTCAAGGCCAGCAATGCTCCTGAGGAATTGCTAGAAGCCAAGAATGCCCTCAACCTCCTCTTCAGCAAGGTCGAAGACAATCTCAGCTACGCCCTACCAAATGGAGATCCGCGCTACATCACTGTCGTCGAAAAGAAAAAGGAAACACCTAACAAGTACCCAAGAAAGGCTGGCATGCCCAACAAACGCCCACTTTAAACAATGGTGCACCCTTGTTTAAAGTTCAGAAAACAATTTACAAAATCAGCCTCGCTTTATTATTTCTAGGATCGGGAAAAATTCGTTTACAAAATCAACCTCGCTTTTTTGTTTCTGGGCTCGGGAAAAAATGATTTACAAAATCAAACCTCGCTTTCGCATTTCTAGGCTCGGGAAAAATTCGTTTACAAAACGAATTTTTTCTGCTATACTATCCTAAGCAAAGGTTTTTAATGTCATCCTGTGAGGTGACGAAGGCGCAGATTTATATAAATTTTTAAAAGATAGCTATTTTTTAAAAAGTCTTACTCTGAGGGCCTATTGCTGCAAAATAATGGGCTCTTTTTTGGTGCCCAAAAGTGAGGTTTTTATGAAACAGGAATCAACTGTTGACTTGTTACTAGACGTTGATCAACGTCCTTCTGCTGGTAAAGGTATTCTTCTCAGCTTCCAGCACGTATTTGCCATGTTTGGTGCAACCATTCTCGTTCCCTTAATTTTGGGAATGCCCGTGTCGGTTGCTCTCTTTGCTTCCGGTATTGGAACACTTATCTACATGATTTCTACTGGTTTTAAGGTTCCAGTTTACCTAGGTTCTTCATTCGCCTTTATCACGGCTATGTCTCTAGCCATGAAAGAAATGGGGGGCGATGTATCTGCTGCTCAAACTGGGGTCATCTTGACTGGTTTGGTCTATGTCCTTGTAGCAGCAAGTGTTCGTTTTGCAGGTACGAAATGGATTGATAAACTCTTGCCACCAATCATTATCGGACCTATGATTATCGTTATCGGTCTTGGTCTTGCTGGTTCTGCTGTAACGAATGCTGGACTTGTGGCAGACGGAAACTGGAAAAACGCCCTTGTAGCCGTTGTTACGTTCTTGATTGCAGCCTTTATCAATACAAAAGGAAAAGGGTTCCTCCGTATCATTCCTTTCCTCTTTGCCATCATCGGTGGGTATATCTTCGCTATGATGCTTGGTTTGGTTGACTTTACCCCAGTCCTTCAAGCCAACTGGTTTGAAATTCCTGGTTTCTACTTGCCATTTAGCACTGGTGGTGCCTTTAAAGAGTACAACTTGTACTTCGGTCCTGAAACAATTGCTATCTTGCCAATTGCAATCGTAACAATTTCAGAACACATTGGAGACCACACAGTTTTGAGTCAAATCTGTGGCCGTCAATTCCTAAAAGAACCAGGACTTCACCGTACGCTTCTCGGTGACGGTATCGCGACATCTGTATCCGCCTTCCTCGGTGGACCAGCTAACACGACTTACGGAGAAAATACAGGAGTTATCGGGATGACTCGCATCGCTTCTGTCTCTGTTATCCGTAACGCGGCCTTCATCGCCATTGCTCTTAGCTTCCTTGGTAAATTTACTGCCTTGATTTCAACCATTCCAAATGCTGTGCTTGGTGGCATGTCCATCCTTCTCTACGGGGTTATCGCCAGCAATGGTTTGAAAGTTTTGATTAAGGAACGCGTTGACTTCAGCCAAATGCGTAACCTCATCATCGCAAGTGCCATGTTGGTACTTGGACTTGGTGGGGCTATCCTCAAACTTGGCCCAGTTACACTTTCAGGTACTGCTCTATCAGCCATGACAGGAATCATCTTGAACTTGATTTTGCCACACGAAAATAAAGACTAATCATCTATACACAAAAAATCCACTCGATTGAGTGGATTTTTTAATTACTTACTCTTTATTTCCAACAGTAAATCTTTCAATGAAATAATGGTCACGGCTAGTAAAATCATAGCCATACCTATAAAATCAATCGCATAAAACTGTTCCTTCATAATCAGAAAGGCAAAGAAAACGGCAGAAATTGGCTCTATGGAAGCCAATAAACTAGACTTAACAGGGCCTATCAGACTAGCTCCCTTTAGGAAAGCTGTATATGCAAAGACCGTTCCGATGATGATAATCCCAGCAAATGCAAAGAGAAAATCTAAGCTGGTTGGTATGCTGGCCTGTAAGACTCCTGTGAAGGGAATAGCCACTACACCAGAAATAACCATCCCGACACCAATCACCAAAATACTGCCCCACTTCTTAATCAAAACGATGGGAAGGATAATATAGAGGGCATAGGTCAAGGCTGAAAAGAGGCCCCAGAACAGACCTAGGGGTGTGACAGACAACTGGTCGACTTTCCCATGCGTCGCGATCAGAAAAGTTCCTCCTATAGCCAATCCAATCGAAATAATCTCAGCCAGTGTCGGAGCTACCTTATCCTTCATACAGGTATAAACCAAGATCCCAACGGGGCATACATACTGGAGAACTGTCGCCGTTCCAGCATTGGTTTCCTGAATGGCAGAAAGATAGGCAAACTGGTTTAAGAAAAGTCCAAAAACTGCAAATAGCAACAGAGATAGCAGACTTTTTTTGTCTTTTAAAAAAGAAAGGAATTTATCCTTTGAAGTCGTATAGGATAAGAACACCAGTGCCAAGCCTGCAATGATAAGTCGCAAATTGGTCAAGACTAAAGCAGAAATCCCGTGTGCCATCAGGTATTGGCCACTGGTTCCAGACAAGCCCCAAGCAATCCCTGCCACTACTGTATACAGAGTTCCTTTTACGGTTTTCGACATGCTTCCCCCTACTCCTCTTGACGAATCATTTCCATCACTTGGTTTCGGTCAACTATCCACTGGGTACGCTCATCCTTCTCATACGTTCGATTGGATAAAAAGATAGTAGCTTCTTGTTTCTCTCGATTCCACATGATAAAGGTACCAGTATAGCCCGTATGGTCGAGCCAGGCTCCTTCCAAATTCCAGGCTAGGGACCGCTCCTTATCATCTAAGGGAGAAAAATTTCGGCTCAATTCTGCAGCAAAATCATCTTTCAAGTAATGTTCCAGAAAGATCTGCAGATCCTTAACAGTCGAAAACAAACCAGCACTTCCTGCGTGTTTCCCTAATAGACGGGCTTTGGGATCATGAATATTTCCGGCCTCCACTCCTTTCACTGTTGGGACAGCTTGCTCAACGGGACCGAACTTGGTCTCCTTCATCCCCCATGCTTCCAAAACTTGTTCTTCTATAATCTGATCCAAGTCTTGATTAAAGATTTTTTCCAAAAGAAAGCCCAAAAGTAAAAAGTGAACGTCCGAGTATAGGAAGGCTGGCTGACTTCGTCTATTGAGGTGAAACATGGCTTCTTTTAATTCAGGGGCAGTCAAGAGGTCCCGATTTGGAATAAAGGGGTCTAAATCTGTAGCATGGGTCAAAAGTTGCCGTATAGTGATATCAGGATAATCACACTCCGGTAAAAAATCCGTCACCGGTCGATCAATATCTAATTTGCCCTGCTGCCACAAGAAGGTAAAAACCGTCCCCACTCCCACTACCTTACTCACACTGGCTAGATCATAAACCAAACCACTTTCTGTCTTCAAGTCTCTTTCTGGATCACTCAATCCTAGATAAGACTCTTTCCATTCACCATCCTTATAATACGCAAAAGAGGCCCCGGGATAAATCCCTGCCTCGATTTGATTTTCTATTTTTCTTAGAATTTTTTCCCACTTCATGCTTCTTCAAACCACAATTCAATGTTATTGGTATCTTTACCAAGGAAGAATTTTTCAGACTTAGGGACAAAGTAGCCTGTCTTTTCAAATTTCTGACGAAGACTGGTTAAATCAAAATTCTTGACTAAAAATTTTAACATCGTCAGGTCCCAAGTGACATTGTTTTCAACAACCAAATCTGGTCCTTGCCCTTTCGTAAAGGTAATTACTGGCGCTACTCCTTCAGGATCAAGTAAGCTCTCTGTCTCCTCAGGCAAACGCAACTCCATAGAAACCTCAAATTGGCTCATGTATTTTATACCTGTATTTGAATAAAATTCAGGAACAGTTTCCAGTGGAACCAAATCTCTTATATCATCTTCTGCATGAACAAGGATCACATCCTCTTCAGGTGAAACAATCTCAAAAGCATACCCTCGGTTTCCTTTAAATAGGCGAGGAAGAGACTTCATCTGAGAAAGAAGGCCCTCAATTTCAGAAGGATTTTCAACCTTTATCAAGAGTCTAGCTAGCTTCTTAAGCCCTTCAACTCTGCGTGTTCGCATGCTTGGAGACTCTTCTAAAATCAATCTCTCCGTAGCTGTCTGGTCGCCTAAGGAAAGAAAGGCAGACTCTTCCAGCAAAGGTTTCATCCCCAGAGTTTCAATGTAAAATTTTTCATTTAATTTTCGGTTATTAACTTTCACAGTCGGAATGATCCGAACTATCTCATTCACACTCATATATTCCTCCAACTCTTTTATTTTAAAGGATTTTCGAATATTTTACAAGCCATATCTATTTTATTTAGAAATTTTACAAGAAAAAAACTGGGATTCCCCAGTTTCATTTCTTATAGGTAAAGTAGTTTAAATAGTGCTACTGCCGCAATAGCCGCTGCAATTGGAGCTACAACTGGAACCCATGCATACCACCATTTTGAATCACCCTTGTGTTGACCAAGAACTGATTTTGGAAGGAGTTCGTGAAGAAGACGTGGTCCGAAGTCACGAGCTGGGTTCAAACCAGGTCCAGTAGGTCCACCAAGTGAAGTTACCAAGGCCATCACTAGGAAACCAAGTGCCAAGTGCGCAACTGAGATCCCAGCAGCTGTATGTGGAGCTACTTGAGCTTTTACTGCCAATTCACTTAAATCAACAGTTTGTCCAGCTTGAGTAGCCATTTGTTTCATGTATTGAAGAACCTCAGCACCAAAGAAGTTTTTAGTCAAACCAAGTGCTGCAAAGAAAAGAACAAATGAACCTACAAACTCATTGAGGAAACCGTTAACAGTAGCTGCAAAACGTGATTCTTTTGTACCATGGTCGATGCTTGAAATTGTTGAGAAGGTACCCAAGATATTGTTAGGGTTTTCTGTCTTCAAGTAGTAAGGACGGTGAGTCGCTACAACCAAAGCTTGACCAAAGATTGCTCCCAAAACTTGTGCTAGGATGTAATATGGTACTTGCTCCCAAGAGAAAAGTCCACTAACAGCAAGTCCAAGAGTGAAAGCTGGGTTGATGTGGTTACCAGATACATTACCAAACATCAAGGCTGGGATCATAACCCCCATACCATAACCAACCGCGATAACGAGCCAGCCACTTTGGTGACCTTTCGTACCTTTAAGTTCAACGTTAGCAACTGCACCATTACCAAGAATGATCAAAATAGCAGTTCCCAAGAATTCTGTGGCATATTTAATAGCCCATGTAAAATCCATTTGATAGATTCTCCTTAAATTTTTTTAGACAATCCTTATTCTATCAATTTTTAGGCCTTTTAGCAATATCTTTTCTAAAAGAATCTATGGAAAACGCTTTATTTAACTTATCTTTAAGAAAAGGACAAAAGGAGTCAAACTCCTTTCATCCTTTTCGTTACTCTTGACGTTGACCAAAATCTGCAATCATCTGCTCCATCTCTTGGCGACTCGGAGTGGTCAACATATAAAGGTAGTCCCCTTGTAGCTCTGCAAAGGCTGCTGGCATGATTTTTTTGACCTTGAATTGCTGGCTGTACTTAGCAAGCAAGTCTTCTTCTGAATAGACATAATTTGCATTGGCACGACGTGAAGTAGCTAGACAGTATTGAGGTTCAAATTCTGATGCTGGGAACTCTTCTCCTGCGACAATAGCTGCATAACCTCGGTAGAGATCCAAGGAGTGGGTAAAGTTATAAACATCAATGGTAAAGCCACCTGCAGGACGGTTATTGTACTCAATGGCAATGTAGTCATCCCCGTCACGGAAAAACTCGATATGGAAAAAGCGCTCTTTCATACCAAATTCCTTGACAATGGCCTCGCCATACTTGCGCAGTTTGGGATCCATATCCTTGAGTACATAGTAGGAATTGTCCATCTTATAAATCATGAGATCAAGTGGTGTATGGGCGTAGTCGAAAGTCGTTGAAAAGACGATGTTGCCATCTTTGTCCACAAGCCCATCAAAGGTGCAGATTTCGCTAGAAGTGACAAATTTTTCAAAGAAATAAACGGTTGAATGGTCCCATTCAGCCTTAAAGTGATTTACATCGTCTTCTGTCTCAAGCTTAAAGGTTGCTGCCGCTCCCACTCCATTATCAGGTTTGGCAATCATTGGTAGACCGATTTCGTTCACTGCTTTATCCACATCTGCTTCCGTATGGATAACAGCACCAGGTACCACAGGGACGCCTGCTTTTTTGAAAAATTTCTTCATCTCAGACTTAAACTTGGTCTTTTTGAGATCCTCTGGTTTGGCACCAAAGACATTGAATTGCTCTCTGAGTGTTGCGTCCAGCTCAAGCCAGTATTCATTGTGGGACTCAATGCGGTCGATTGGGCCATGCTTGTAGAAAAGAAAAGCTACTGCACGTTTTACTTCGTCTATGTTCTCAAGATTGTCCACACGGAAATACTCGGTTAGGCTATTGCGCAAAGGTTCATCAAGTTGTTCGTAGGGCTCCTGACCAATTCCCAAAACGGTGATGCCTTTATTGGCTAGCTCGATGGTAAACTGTTGGAAGTTTTGCGGATAGTAGGGAGAAATAACAAGGTAATTCATAGGCAACTCCTTTTATAGATACAGGTGTCCAAGAAAATAGGGCATTTGTTTACGCCACCATTCCCAGTCGTGGGCGACATCGTGTCCCCATTCAGCAAACCAGGCTGGAATTTGTTTCTGGTCAAAGGCTTCTTTGAGCTTGTAGAAGGATGGCAGACCATCTTGTTCCCAGGCACCAAGGCCCGTACAAACGACGATTTCTGCCTGACGGTAACGATCGATAAACCATCCGTCGTTTTGATTCCAGATATAATCTACAGGTGAGTTTTGGTAAATTGCATCATCATTGTAGTAATCGCCAACGAAGAAACGTGCGTCGTAAACACCGCTGAGGGCAATCACCTTGGTAAAGACATCTGGATGCTGGAGAAAGAAATTGAGTGCATGATATGCCCCCATCGAGCAACCTGTCGTCATCATGCCATCAAACCAACCTGTCTTATGCTTGATAAAAGGAATGGCCTCCTCAATCACGTAACGTTCGTAAGCACGATGCATCTCCGCCTGGTCATGACCATTTTTCCAAGTGGCCAACCAGCTCTCACTGTCCACACTGGAGAGAGTAAAGAACTGGACGCGCCCTTCTTCGATAAAGGAAGCACAGGCATCAATCATGCCAAAATCATAGTATTCGTTGTGACTGCCACCAGATGAAGCAAAAACAACAACTGGAATCCCAGCATGTCCATAACGGTTGAGATACATTTCACGGTTGAGATTGCCACTCCAGTGGCTGAGGTTTTCAATATGCATTGGCTTTCTCCTTTCCTAACTTACCATTTCTCCGCAAAAAATCGGAGACAGTCTGGTAAATTTTCCGACCAAGGTATTTCACTATGGATAGCACCAGACTGAACTTTCAAGACAAGATTATCCAAGTGTACTCCACCTGCAATCAAATCACGGTAATAACGAAGCGACGAGTCGATATAGGCTTGCTTGATATTGCCAGCCATCAAGGTCTTGTCCGTATCGTCTGCTTCTTCTGTTCCTACATAGATAAAAATGCGCTGTTCAGGCGACAGTTTTTTACGTTCGATGTAGCGGTTAAAGGCTTCTTGGTGAAGCCAGTTAGCAGATGAGAAGACACCTAGGCAACCAATTCGGTCTTGGTACTCTAGTCCGATAAACTGAGTAATATTGCCTCCTAGTGACGAACCAATCATAGCCGTATGCTGGCGATCAGCTTTGGTACGATAGGTTTCATCGATAAAAGGCTTGACCACCTCCATGACAAACTCGGCATACTCCACACCCTTACCGCCAAACTGCTGGCCTGGGATAGGAGATTCTTGAAACTTCCAAGCCGCATACTCATTCATCCGCCCCATGCCGTCATTATCGATGGCAACGACAATCATGCGACTGATATCAGGATTCCGCTTAATGGCTGGAATAATCTTCCAAGAGTGTCCGATATAAGACTCCTTGCTGTAAAAGACATTTTGCCCATCATGAAAGTAAACTACAGGATAAAAACGGTCTGTGTCCTTCTCGTAGTCCTTTGGCAGAAGCACACGCACACGACGCTCTTTTCCAGTATAAGGCACCTTGAGTTTGTGTTCTTTCATTTTTAAGTAAAAGTAGGAATGATTCATTGTCAGAAAACTCTCTATATTCAAAATTTTATCTCATTATACCATAAAAATAGAAAAAAAGTCAGTAAATGTCCATTTTAAGGATAAATAACTAACTTTTTCATTTATTTTTTTGAATTCTTCTGGATTTTATGATTAGAGGAGATTGTCAATTAACTCATCGACAGCATCTTTTTCAACCTGGGGAGTGATTTCAGTAATCATAATCCCAGCCACTGCTCGCTCAACCAAGCCTTCAACATCCATGCGTTTTTCATACTGCTCTGCATTCTCTATCTTAGGATTGGTCTTAGGACGGTCAGGCGCAAAAATAGTACAGCAGTCTTCAAAAGGCTGGATTGAAATTTCAAAGGTATCGATTTCCTGCGCGATGTCAATGATTTCCAACTTGTCCATCGTAACCACGGGACGAATAATGGGAGTGCTAGTCACAGCGTTGATAGTCTGCATGCTTTCCAAAGTTTGGCTAGCTACTTGGCCAAGACTTTCCCCATTGATGATAACTAAACCATTTCGTACCTCACGGATACGGTCGGTAATGCGCATCATAAAACGACGCGTCAAGGTCATGAGGTAGGCTTCTGGTGCCTTAGCCTTGATTTCTTCTTGAATCTCTGTGAAAGGCACCTCGATAAACTGAATATTGCCCCCAAACTTGGTCAATTTGCGGGTCAAATCTTGGGCTTTTTTAAGGGCACCAGGACTTGTGTATGGTGGGCTGGCAAAGTGAACGGCCTCAATATCTACCCCACGTTTAAGAGCTAGATAACCTGCCACAGGTGAATCAATCCCTCCTGACAACATGAGCATGCCTTTACCAGAACTTCCCACAGGTAATCCTCCTGCTCCACGAAAGGTTTCATAGGAAAGATAGGCAGCCTCTTCACGAATCTCAACCTGAAGATTAATATCTGGATTTTTCATCTGAGCTTGCACGTTTGGAATAGCCTCGAAAACAGCTCCACCAAGAGTTTGATTGAGTTCACGACTATCTAATTCAAAGTTGTGGTCGCTACGCTTGCTAGTGATTTTAAAGGTCATCCCTTCCTTGTAGATTTCCTTCATAATCTCTTGGACAGCAGACTTCAGAACGTCCACTGACTTTTCAATCTTATACACAGGAGAAAAGTTTTGAATCCCAAAAACTTGTTTGAGCGATTCTGCAACTGCTGTATAGTCAGCTCCATTGAGGTAAGCGTGGGCACGGTCGCGATCTGCCGTTACCTTAACTTGGGGATAGATAGACAAAACGTCTGAAATATTATTGCGAAGTTTATTGATGAAACGCATACGATTTTTGTGCTTGGTTGACAATTCTCCGTAACGAATCATAATTTCTGAATACTGCATAAATGCTCCTATCTTACTTTTCTAGTTTGATTGTAAATTAATTTTAGCTTGGTCAAAAACTGCTCGACTTGACTCATATCATTTTCCAAGTCTAGGCTTAGACGCACAGCTGACTGGGCCTTATCTTTGTCCACTCCCATGGCAATCAAGGTCCCCGCAGGTTTCCCTGCCTTGGACGAACAAGCAGAGGTTGTGGAAATGAAAATATCATAGTCTTCAAAGGCGTGAACGATGACTTCACCACGAACACCCTTAATCCCAAAAGTCAGGATATGAGGGGCAAAGTCTTCCTCATCTGAAAAGACAAAAATATCTGGATAATCCAGAAGGGCTTGACGAATGACTGCCTTCATCTGGCTTGTCTTAGCAGTAAATAAGTCTAGATTTTCCATAGCCAAACGGAGAGCTTTGGCTGTTGCAGCAATCCCTGCCACATTTTCAGTTGTCGAACGATAGTCTCCCTCTTGACCACCACCAGTTAAAAGAGGCATGATCCTCTTACCAGACTTGATATAGACAAATCCAACACCTCTGACACCATGAAATTTATGACTTGAGAAGGTCGCAAAATCCACTCGATCCGTCAAGTATTTTTCAGTCGGAATCTTAGCAAGTGCCTGAACCGCATCAACATGGAAGGAAATGGTCGGCTTATCTGCCAAGAGTTCTGAAATAGCCTCAATAGGCTGGATAGAGCCGATTTCATTGTTAACTGCCATGATGGAGACGAGAGTCGTATCAGGACGTATCAAATCTGCTAATGCTTCAACATCCACAAATCCTTTCTCATCAACTGGAGCAAAATCTATTTCAAAACCTTGACTATTCAGCCAAAGGGCTGATTCCTTAACTGCTGGATGTTCAATGGCTGATACAATGATGTGCTTGCCAAACTGGGCTTTTTCAAAGGCCACACCCTTGATGACCCAGTTATCTCCTTCTGTTCCACCTGAGGTAAAGAAGATTTCATCACTTTTCTTGCCAATCAAATCTGCAATTTGCTGCCGGGAAGCATCTAAAATTCGTGTTGCCTGATCTCCCAAACGATGGAGACTAGACGGATTTCCTACAATTTTTGAAGCGACCTGCATGTAAGTTTCAAGTGCTTCAGGATAAGGCTTGGTTGTCGCCGAATTATCAAAGTAGATCATGTTTTCTCACGCTTTCTAAAATCACTTCTTCTATTGTATCACGAAAAGAGACCTGCGACAAGAAAGGGAGGTTTCTCTTTTTTTAAGATTTTTTTAAAGAAATGAGGTATAATAAATCATAATTAAAGGAGAGTATCATGTCTAACTATCGTAGAACTTCAAAACCAAAAACAGAACACATCAAAAAGGGATTTACTGTCTTTCAAAAAACGATTGCTACTATCGGTAGTATTCTTGGTCTAATCACCGCTACTATTACCATCATGAACGCCATGGACAATAACAAAAACAACAAAAAAGAACCGACGACAACCCAAACAACTGTTGTCAAGGAAATTCAAAAGGAATCCCCTCAGGAAAATACTACACCTAACAGGGACAACACTTCTACTAAAGAAAATACCACGCAAGAAGAAACTTCTCAATCCAATAAAAAAGAGGAGAAAAAAGAAGAGCAGAAAACAACAACTCAGGACTCTTCTACACCTGCTACAAATAAAGAAACAAGCGATAATGGAACACAGTCAAATACGACGACTTCTGAAACTAAAACGAACCAGTAATCACCAAAATAGCTTCTTTCCAAATTTGGAAAGAAGCTATTTTTTTATTGTTGTAATACTTTTCGTGGTTTGGTTCCTTCAGCTGGACCGATGACACCTGCCATTTCGAGTTCTTCCATCAGGCGAGTCGCACGGTTAAATCCAACAGACAAACGACGCTGAATCATAGAAGCACTAGCTTTCTGTGTCTCGATAACCAAAGCCTTGGCTTCCTCAAAGAGCGGATCGCCACCAGCTTCACTATCAGAGAAATCTCCTTCATTTTCAGGGACGTCTCCTGGGTCAAAGCTATCATCGTAGTCCGCATCCGCCTGAGCCTTGATGAAATTTACAATGCGTTCAACATCATCATCTGAGATAAAGGATCCTTGTAGACGGACTGGGTGATTTTCATCAATTGGTTTAAAGAGCATATCTCCTCGACCGAGCAGTTTTTCAGCTCCATTTTCATCCAAGATGGTTCGCGAATCTGTACCTGATGAAACTGCAAAAGCCACACGAGATGGGACATTGGCCTTGATAAGACCAGAGATAACATCAACCGATGGACGTTGCGTTGCGAGAATCATGTGAATCCCTGCAGCACGCGCCTTCTGTCCGAGACGAATGATGGCATCTTCCACTTCCTTGCTAGCCACCATCATGAGGTCTGCCAACTCGTCCACAATGACAACAATCAAAGGCAGCGGTACTTGTTTGTACTCAGATTGGCTATTATATTCCTCGACCTTGGCATTGTAACCAGCGATATTTCGTACTCCAACCTTAGCAAAGAGTTCGTAACGATTTTCCATCTCATCCACAACCTTTTGCAGAGCCTTGCTGGCCTTGCGTGGATTGGTCACAACTGGAATCAAGAGGTGAGGAATGTCATTGTAAACCGATAACTCAACCATCTTTGGATCCACCATCATAAACTTGACCTGGTCGGGTCTTGCTTTCATCAGAATGCTAGCGATAATACCGTTAACTGCGACTGACTTCCCTGATCCCGTCGAACCTGCAACGAGTAGGTGGGGCATCTTGGAAAGGTCAAAGGTTCGAGCTGTTCCATTGACAGCCTTACCTAGAGGAATTTCGAGGAGATTTTCTGGTTTAGTCTGAGACTGTTCCCAGAGTTCACGGAAGGAAACGGTCGCAATTTCAGAGTTAGGAACCTCAATTCCGACTAAGGATTTACCAGGGATTGGAGCCTCAATCCGAACATCCTTGGCCGCAAGAGCCAGCGCTAAGTCGTCTGCCAGATTGGAAATACGGTTAACCCGTACACCAACTGCTGGCTTGACTTCATACTTGGTTACTGATGGGCCGATTTCAGCCCGTTCCACCGTCACCTTGATACCAAAGCTGGCAAAGGTTTCTTCTAGGATTTTGATATTTTCTCGAACAATCTTCTTTTCCTTGGACTGATCTTTGGGTTTATCTGGCGCAAAGAGTTGCAAGCTTGGTAGCTTGTATTCAAGGGCTTCCTTAGCAGAAAAATCAACCTGTACCTCTTCATCCTCAAAGTCTTCTTCCACATCAGGAACGTCAAAATCAGTTTTAGGGAGGATAATCTCCGGTTCGATCCATTCTTCCTCAGGAATTGGGGGGAAATCGTAGTCCGGTACCTCTGATAAGATTTCTCCCGTTTCAGGATCTACAGGAGGAAGCGGTAATGCATCCTGTTCTTCTTGTTCTCTCTGAATTCTGGCTGCTTCTTCAGCTTCTTGACGAGCCTTCTCTTCTTCTCTCTTGATGAAGCGTTCCTGTTTTCTCTGTTCCTGTTTTTCCATGAAGGATCTGAACTGAGCTCCAATAAAGGCTGCAACATCATAAATAGACCAAGGACTAACTAAGAGTGCCCCAACTAGAATTAAGAGAACTCCAATAAAGTACGATCCGATATTGGAGAAAAGAAAAGATATGGGGATATAGAGTCCAACACCAAGCAAGCCTCCACCAGCGAAGCTAGTCACTCGCATACCAGTCAAGTCCGTCATAACTTGAGACAGGGTCCCTTTTAGAACTGACTGCTCCAAGCCATATTTCCAAACCAAGTAGGCCTCAAAAATCAAGAGCAAGCCAGCGAAGATACAAAGAAATCCTGACAGAAGCCCCTCTTGCTTGCGGATCCATTTAAATAAAAAAAGATAAATGAGTAGGGCACCAATGGCCACATAGGCCAAACTTCCGACCACCAGTCGAATGAGATTATAAAGGGTGATACCCGCCGCACCAAGCTTGAGGGCTGCAATAATCAACAATAAAGCAATCCCTAAGGAAATCAACATCCTCTGAATAGCTTGTTTTCTTTCAAGTTCTGCTTTAGACGGTCTCCGTCTTGTTTTTGTAGTATTCTTGTTTGCCATTCTTCTATTATACCATATTTCACAGCCATTTCGAATAGAGAAAAAGATTGCACCAAATGGTAACAATCTTTCTATTCTAATCCATTTTATGCTTGTGGCTTGCGTAGGTAACCATAAACCACACCACTTACGATTGCACCAACCAAGACAAAGGCAAGGTAGAGAAGGGCATTTGAAGTAAGAGCGATGACGAAGATTCCTCCGTGTGGCGCCATGAGTTTGATTCCTGCAAGACCAACGAGTCCGCCCGCTACTGCAGAACCAAGGATGAAGCTTGGAATCGCACGAGCTGGGTCAGCGGCACCAAATGGAATCGCTCCCTCAGTGATAAATGACAAGCCCATGATGATGTTTGTCAAACCAGAGTTGCGTTCTTCTTTGGTAAATTTATTTTTGAAAAGAAGGGTTGCGACAAAGATAGCAAGTGGTGGAACCATTCCGCCAGCCATAACTGCTGCCATTGCTACAGAACCACCTGAAGAAACAGTCGCTGCAAGCGTACCAGTACCAAAGACATAAGCCGCTTTATTAACTGGCCCACCCATATCAACAGCCATCATGCCTCCAAGAACGATACCAAGAAAAACAGCTGAACCTCCTCCAAGACCACCTAGGAAGTCATTCATAGCAGTGTTGATTGCTGCCATTGGAATATTGACAGCCAACATAACAAATCCTGTCAAGATTGTTCCGAAAAGCGGTAGGATAAGGATAGATTTAGCACCTTCAAGTGAACGAGGAACTTTAACGTATTTCTTGATAGCAAGAACCAAGGCACCTGCGATAAATCCACCAACAAGGGCACCTAGGAAACCAGATGAGACACCTGCAAGAGTTGAAGTTGCTTCACCACCTGCTGCATAAGGAATTTTACCAAAGGCAAAACCTTCTTTGGCAATAGCACCAGCCACAAAACCAGCTACCAAACCAGGTTTTTCAGCGATAGAGTAGGCTACGTAGCCTGCAAAGACTGGAAGCATCAAGCCAAAGGCTGCTCCACCAATTTTCATGAACATTGAAGCTAGTTCATGGTAGGATCCGAGATTGCCAAGACTATCTTGTGGCACACCAAAAGCTCCGTCGATTAAGAAGGCGAGGGCAATCATGATACCACCACCAATAACGAATGGCAACATTTGAGATACACCACTCATCAAGTGTTTGTAGAAAGCACCACCAAGGCTTTGTTTTTCATTAGATGCTGTTGCAGCTTTTGCTCCATTAACAGCACGATAAACTTCAGCATCTCCTGAAAGAGCCAAGTTGATCAATTCTTCTGTCTTACGGATACCGTCTGCAACTGGACGATTAACCAATGGTTTGCCATCGAAACGATCCATCTCAACAGCCTTGTCCGCAGCGATAATAACAGCTTTAGCCTTGCGGATGTCTTCCGCAGTCAATTGGTTCCCAACACCGCTAGCACCATTGGTTTCAACCTTGATCCCAACACCCATTTCAGCAGCCACTTTTTGAAGGGCTTCTTGGGCCATGTAAGTGTGGGCAATACCTGTCGTACAAGCTGTAACAGCTACGATAAAGTCGCCAGAGTCATTGGCAGGTGCTTGAACAGGTTCCTCAGCTTTTTCTGAAGCTTGGTCAAAGAGTTCGATAACTTGATCTGCCGATGTTACTTGACGAAGTTTGTCTGCAAAACCGTCTTTCATTAAGTATTGAGACAATTCTGCCAAGGCTGCTAAGTGAGTATCATTGGCACCTTCTGGAGCTGCAATCATGAAGAAGAGGTCTGTTGGTTGCCCATCCAAACTTTCATAGTCAACACCCTTGTTTGACTTTGCAAAGAGAACCGTTGCTTCTTTGACAGCAGAGTTTTTGCTGTGAGGCATAGCAATTCCGTCACCCAAGCCAGTGGAAGTGAGAGCTTCACGCGCTAAGATTCCTTCTTTAAAGGTTTCAAAATCCGTCACGTAACCGTGATCTACCAAACTTTTAATCATCTCTTCGATAACAGCTGTTTTTTCAGTTGCCTGCAAATCCAGCAACATGACATCTTTTCTCAATAGGTCTTGAATTTTCATCGTTTTTCTACCTCAACTTTTTCATATGTTTCTTTAATAAATTCCGCCGTTGCCAAGTCATCCGAGAAGGTAGTTGCTGTTCCACAAGCTACTCCCCATTTGAAGGCTTCTACTGCATCTTTAGATTTGACAAATTCACCGGTAAATCCAGCGACCATAGAGTCGCCAGCTCCCACTGAATTTTTGACTGTTCCCTTGATAGGTTTTGCGAAGTAAGCTCCCTCAGATGTGACAAGAAGAGCACCGTCCCCAGCCATAGAGATGATGACGTTTTGAGCTCCCTTGGCCAGTAACTGACGAGCATAGTTCTCGATTTCATCTAAACTTTCGAGTTTCACTCCAAAGATAGCTCCAAGTTCGTGATTGTTTGGTTTAACCAAAAGTGGATGGTAGTCTAAACTATCAATCAAGGTCTGTCCTTCAAAGTCACAAACAACTTGAGCACCAGTCTGGCGTGTCAAGGCAATCAAATCTTTATAGATAACATTGCCTAGGTTCTTAGCACTCGAACCTGCAAACACAACCGTATCATCTGCTGTCAGACTAGACAAAATAGCTTTCAATTCTTCTAACTGAGCCGGTTCCACATTTGGACCAGTCCCGTTGATTTCTGTTTCTTGGTCTGCTTTAATCTTGACATTGATGCGAGTATCTTCTGCTACTTGGACAAAACGAGTTTCGATTTCTTCCTCTGTAAGGGTATCTGTGATAAATTTACCAGTAAAACCTCCGATAAATCCAGTCGCAGTATTTGGAATACCCAAGCGCTTCAAAACACGGCTGACATTGATTCCTTTCCCACCAGCAAACTTATCATCACTGTCCATACGATTGACACTGCCGACTTGAACTTGCTCCAAGCGCACAATATAATCTATGGATGGATTAAGTGTGACTGTATAAATCATACTTCTATTACCTCCGTTTTCTTCTTAATAGCCTGCAAGAGCTCATGCCCTTGACTTGTGATGACAATAGCGCGTTTAAGTGGTGCTACTTTGGCAAAGCAAGTTTGACCAATCTTTGACGAATCCACCAAGACATAGGTTTGTTTGGCATTCTCTAAAATAGCACGCTTAACGGCTCCCTCCTCCATATCAGGAGTCGTATAATAACCATCGTCCACACCATTCATCCCGATAAAGGCACGGTCAAAGTGCAATTGATTGATTTGGTTAAGAGCAACACCACCGATACATGCATCTGTTGCCATTTTGACACTTCCTCCAACCATGACAGTTGGAATCTGTTTTTCAACCAACTGAACCGCATGGTGAATGGAGTTGGTCACGACTGTGATATTCTTATTAACCAATTCCTTGATTAAAAAAGCAGTTGTCGTTCCAGCATCGATAAAGATAACATCTTGTTCCTTAATAAGAGAGGCTGCTTTCTGAGCCAGTAGCTTCTTCTCTTGAAGGTTTTTGACAGATTTTTCTTGGATGGTTTCTTCTTCCTGCAAGGAGTGGGGCAATTCTGCTCCACCATGTACACGGCGAAGCTTGTTTTCCGCCTCCAACTCGTCCAAATCTCTTCGTACTGTCGATTCTGATGTTTCTAATAGACTAACCAATTTTTCTAGGGAAACTACATGATGTTGATTTAACTCCTCTAAAATCAGTTGCTTCCGCTCAGTTTTTAACACCAAATCACCTCCTGTTATCGTTTACACTATTCATTCTAGCACATTCTCTACCAAAGTCAAGCATTTTTTGTCATTTTCTGTCAAATTCTATCATTTTTCTTATTTCCAAAATTTTTATTGCAAGATAAGTGGCTTTATGGTAGACTATTTGAGTAAGTATTGGAAGATTACTCAAGAGGCTTAAGAGGCCGTGTTGGAAACGCGGTAGGCGTGTAACAGCGTGCGTGGGTTCGAATCCCATGTCTTCCGTAGAAAAAAGAAAAACTGCACCTCAATGCAGTTTTTTTATCGTTCTAAGAACAATATATAGGAATGAAAGGCTGAGTTACTCTAACTATCACACCACATTTTTGTATCCTAATTCATAAAAAAACAAGTAGTTTATTAAGACTACTTGTTTTTCTTTTAAATCTTAGGATTAGATATTGCTTTTATCTTTCTTATCTGAAGATTTGTCTGTTGATTTATCAGTGGATTTGTTTGAAGATTTATCTGAAGACTTGTCTGTTGATTTATCATTAGACTTAGTTGAGTTTTTACGGACAATTTTATCATAACCTTCTGTATCATCAAGCAACTCTGTCGCCAAAGTACGGTAATCTTCTTGAGAAATCAGCCAGTTTCCATCCTTATCCTTTGTTAATTTGATTTCAGTATCAAAATCACCAGTAGTGAAAGGTGTATGAGCTAAGTTAGGGTCAACGTCACTGTAGGTTGAGAAATCTTTCTTGAATAGATGCTCAAAAATCCAGTAAGAAACCAATGTTTGGTAACGCTTGATGTCAACGTTTGAACCAGCTTGATTGTATTTACCTAGGTTATCAACACCTCCAATAAGAGTAGTGAGAACTTCCCTTGTAGATGAAGCCAATCCTTTAGAGTGTAACTTCTTAGAGTTGAAAGTAACAGTTGCTGTATTTCCTGATTCATCAACCTTCACATCTTTAACAGTGTAAGAACCGATATCTTGATATAATCTACGTCTCATCTTCAAGAAACCTGAAATGGTTTCTTCTGGAGTTTCTACAGGGAAATCTTTGTGCCATTGTACTGAGTATGTAGATGCAGGTGAAAGCCCTTCTTCTTTGATTTTTTCACTTGTTTGCACTGCAAAAATGGCCTCAGTCCATTTTTCATAGGTTTCACCATAAATTTTCTTGAATCGTGCAGAGTCGCTAGTGAGAACAGAGTCTAGGAGAATTTCAGCATCTTTTGTGACTTTCTCTTTAACTTCCGCTGCTTCATCCTTCTTCTCAACTTGTTCCGTTTTCTCTTTGTCATCAGAAGAAGCTTCAGATGACTGATTAGACAATGCAGAACATGCACCCAAGACAACTGTTGAGAGTGCTAAGATACTTAGTAACTTAATCTTTTTCATGTTTCACCTCTTTATGAAAAATTTACTCTTGGAGACCACCTCCAAGGATAGTTGTTTAGAAAAACACTGGGTTCATCTAACGGAGAATGGGGGATTCGAACCCCCGCGCCAGTTACCCGACCTAACGATTTAGCAAACCGTCCTCTTCAGCCTCTTGAGTAATTCTCCACTAACACACTAAAGTAATTGGATACAATTTGGAAAAAATCTACTGTATACCTGTTCATAATGGAGCCGGTGGGAGTCGAACCCACGTCCAAACACCTGCTAACATATTCGTCTACAACCATAGGTTATGTATTGTTTTAACAGTCCCTCGACACATAACTCAAGCCTAGGAACTGCGAGTCTATTAATCTCTTATCAAACCACTAGACAAGGCTTGATCGTATCTCGCTAATCATAAGACCTGTCATTGAACACGAGCAATCCAAATCAGGTCACGCCTGCTGGTTTTTAGGCAGCTAGAGCGTAAGAAGTGTTATTTTTTGCAGTTATATTTAACTGAGCGTTTACGTCGCCACACGGGTTGCAAAATATGCCTCATAATGCCTGTCGAATCCGTAACGACCCCAGGATGTTAGAACTATTATAACCTATCTTCAAAAAAAATGCAAAATCAAGCCAATTCTTTAGAACAGATACGTTTTCAAAGCATCTGATAATGCTTGATAACCGGCTACACTTAGATGGAGGCCATCCGTTGTATAGGCTGATTGAAGTTGCCCTTCTGAATCTGCCAAACTATCATAAATCGGCACAAAATCTACCTGCATATAGGCGGATGCTAGAGCCTCATAGGCTTGATTCCATTCTCTAATCTTTTCATTGGTTCGGATATAAACTGTCTGCTTGTATTCTTCTCCCTCATTGACTGGCAAAATGGAAAGGAGCTTTATTTGTGACAGCGGATAATCTCGGGCAATCGATTGGATTACACGCTCAAGATTATCCAAAGCATCATTCATGGGAATATCTTTTCCAATATCATTTGTTCCTATTAGGAGAACAATTTGATCGACAGCATCACCATAAAGATGGGCATCCAAATTCTCTAATAACAATCTCGTCTGGTAACCTCGGATGCCACGATTAACAATCGTCTTGGTAGTCCCGAGTAACTCTTGCAAAGGGTAGTATTCTACAATCGAATCGCCGATAAAAATCATATCTGGTTCTAGAACAGATACTTGATTCAATTCACGATACTTGGTTTGAATTTTTTCCTGCTCCTTTAAGAGCCAATTCTCTAATAACTGTACTGCCACCCTATCCCTCTTTCTCTAACCAATTCTCTAGAACTTGATAAACGCCCGCCTGGCTGTTAGCTGGAGCTAGGGCAGTTGCAACTGCCTTGGCCTCATCATCAGCATTTTCCATAGCATAGGCGATTCCAGCCATCTCCAACATCTCAACATCATTTTCGCTATCACCAAAAGCCATAATTTGTTCTGATGTCAAATCCCAGCGCTTGAGTAATTCTTCCAATCCCCAAGCCTTGTGAACCCCAGCCTGCAGGATATCGATACAGCCATAACCGCTAGAAACAGCCCTTACACGACCATCAAAGAGGTCATTGATTTCCTGCAAAACTGAACTAGAACGTTCTTCACCAACGACCATGCTCATCTTTAGAACTCCTCCAAAGAGGTCTGAGTTTAGCTCATCCACAAAATTTGTCCTTTGGTAAAGTTTTTCAATCATCTCTGGAGTCATAAATTTTTCCAGGTCTGTAAAAACCGTTCCTTCCTTGACAAAACTCCCATTCATACTGGTAACGACGAACTGATCTCGACACTCCCTCCCTTTAAAATGAACTAAAGCCTTGTCAACCATAGCATCATCCCAGGTCTGCGCTTGAATCAGTTTATTGTTTTCAAAAATACGCGCCCCATTGGCAACGACTAGAACTACTCTACTCGCCAAGTGTTCTAGTAATTGCCTCATACGGTGAACTTCATTCCCTGTCGCAATGACAAAACGGATATCCCTTTGATCCAGCTGATCTAAAATCTTTTCCAAGCGGGGCAGATCCAGCTGCCCCCTCTGGTCTAGCAAGGTTCCATCCATGTCTGTTGCAATCAATTTAATCGTCATCATATCTCCTTTAGGGTGAGCACCTACCACTTCAACCCTACATGTTCATTCATTTCTTTATAGGCCGTGTCAATTCGTTCCTTGGTCGCCTCGTCCAACTTGTCACGATGACTGCCTCCCTCGATGAAGTCCTCTAGGATATAGGTCTGATAGAGGAAAAGCGGATAGCCTTCTGGAGAGTAAATCCCTTTGGGTGTTCGATTGACCCAAGTAGGATGCGCTTTGGCAGCTTCAATCCTTGTCTTTCCATCTTTTTTCTTAATGGTCACATCCATGAGAACACCGCGCTCCGTCCACTTGGCATTTTCCTCATCTTGCATGGTTTCAATGCGTTGATTTGAGAGGAAATTCCCCATGGAATAGATGATCAGTTTTTTGTCACCATCTTTTTCAACCGTTTCAGCAGGTTCAACGACATGAGGATGCCCTCCAAAGATAATATCTGCTCCCCAGTCAATCATCTTATGGTACAGTGTTTTCTGTTCTTCCGTTGGTTCTAGCTGGTACTCAATTCCCATCTGAGGCATGATGACAGTAATATCCGCCTCCTTCTCTGCACGCTCGATTTCTGCCTTCATCTTATCTTCATTCAAATCAGAAAGATAGCGATTATAGTCCTCTTGAGAGATATACTGCTCAATGCCATTAAAACCGTAAGAATAGGCTAGGAGAGCTACCTTGATACCATTGACTTCCTTTATGACTATAGGGGCTTGGTCTCGGGATTCATGCGTGTAGACTCCGATGGGTGTCATTCCAGCCTTTTCAATAGCTTGAGCCGTTGAAACCACTCCCTCAATTTGAGAATCCAAAATATGATTATGAGCCAAGTCTAGAACTTGGTAGCCTGCATCCTTGATCGCATCCATGACTTCTCCTGGTGCATTAAAGAGAGGATAACCTGCCAAATAGTGGTCCTTGTTCACCGTTCCTTCAAAGTCACCAATCACCAAATCCGCTTGTTTGAGCCAGGGTTTTACATACTCAAAATTTTCATGGAAATCATAGGTCCCATCTTCTTTAAGAGCTGTTCGGTAGATAGGGATATGATAAAGAAGGTCACCATTTGCCATGATACGTGCCGTTGTTTCACCAGACTGATCTTCCTTGGATTGACCAGATGTACTAGCAGAATCAAGAGTTTGGCTACCAGGGCTTGTTCCCTTACTACCTTGTACTGCTAGAACTAATAAGTTTCCCCCCATGGATAAGGCAACTGCAAGCAATAACACAATAATAAACTGGGCATTGGTCCAGGATTTATAATTCTGAAAGAAATCCACACTAGTTCTCCACATCCCATAAAGAGAGCCCTGAGACCATCTATCTTGTCGCTTTTCCATCTTTATTCCCCCTTGTCTTTTGGTGCAAGTCTTTTCTTTTATTATACCACAGACAAAAGAGGAATACCGTTTATTATATTATTTTTTAGGAACTTCTGCGACTTTCTTTCTCGCCTATTTTGTGTTATCATGTAGAGGTAATGAAAGGAGAGAAAATGTCTGCAATAGAACGTATTACAAAAGCTGCTCACTTAATTGATATGAACGATATTATCCGCGAGGGGAATCCGACACTTCGCGCAGTTGCTGAGGAAGTTACTTTCCCACTGTCTGACCAGGAAATCATCCTTGGTGAAAAGATGATGCAATTCCTCAAACATTCCCAAGATCCTGTTATGGCTGAAAAGATGGGACTCCGCGGTGGAGTTGGATTGGCCGCTCCCCAGCTGGATATCTCAAAACGCATTATCGCCGTTTTGGTCCCAAATATTGTAGAAGAAGGTGAAACTCCTCAGGAAGCCTACGATTTGCAAGCTGTTATGTACAATCCAAAAATTGTCTCTCACTCTGTTCAGGACGCTGCTCTTGGCGAAGGAGAAGGTTGCCTTTCTGTTGACCGAAACGTTCCAGGCTATGTTGTCCGTCATGCCCGTGTCACTGTTGATTACTTTGACAAGGATGGCGAAAAACACCGAATCAAGCTCAAAGGTTACAACTCTATCGTTGTCCAACATGAAATTGATCATCTAAACGGAATCATGTTTTACGATCGTATCAATGAAAAAGATCCATTTGCTGTTAAAGATGGTTTACTGATTCTGGAATAAAGAAAATCCCGTTGCAAGACGGGGTTTTGTGTTATAATAGATGCATGAAAACAAATGATATTGTCTATGGCGTCCATGCCGTTACTGAAGCCCTCCTTGCAAACACTGGAAATAAACTTTACCTCCAAGAAGATCTTCGAGGTAAGAATGTTGAGAAAGTCAAGGAACTGGCTACAGAAAAGAAGGTATCCATTTCTTGGACTTCAAAAAAATCCCTCTCTGAGATGACTGAAGGCGCTGTCCACCAAGGTTTTGTTCTACGAGTGTCCGAATTTGCCTATAGCGATCTGGATCACATCCTTTCCAAAACACGACAAGAAGAAAATCCTTTGCTATTGATTCTGGACGGGTTAACTGACCCCCATAATTTAGGTTCTATCTTAAGGACTGCTGATGCGACCAATGTTTCAGGTGTCATTATTCCCAAGCACCGTGCTGTCGGAGTGACTCCTGTCGTTGCCAAAACGGCCACAGGTGCTATTGAGCATGTACCGATTGCCCGAGTGACCAACCTCAGTCAAACCCTAGACAAACTCAAGGCTGAAGGCTTCTGGACCTTTGGAACGGATATGAACGGTACCCCTTGCCACAAGTGGAATACAAAAGGGAAAATCGCCCTCATCATCGGAAATGAAGGAAAAGGCATCTCCAGCAACATCAAAAAACAGGTCGATGAAATGATTACTATTCCCATGAATGGGCATGTTCAAAGTCTCAATGCCAGTGTCGCTGCAGCCATTCTCATGTACGAAGTTTTCCGAAACCGACTATAAAAAAAGTTTCCAATCACTTGATTGGAAACTTTTTTCTTAACTATGTTCTGTAATAAATTTGTAGGCTTCTTGACCAGCGATAGCCCCATCTCCAACTGCTGTTGTTACTTGGCGAAGGTCTTTCTGGCGAACATCCCCAACCGCAAAGATACCGTCAACTCCAGTTTTCATGTGGTTATCTGTCACAATCCAGCCTGCCTGGTCTTGAATATTCAATTCTTTAACAAAATCGCTAACAGGATCCAAACCAACATAGATAAAGACACCACCGAAGGCTTGCTCTGTCACTTGACCCGTTTTTACATTTTCAAATACGACAGATTCTACTCGGTTTTCACCTTTGATTTCCTTGACAACAGAATCCCAGATAAAGTTGACTTTCTCATTTGCAAAAGCACGGTCTTGCAAAACCTTTTGGGCACGAAGTTCATCTCGACGGTGAACAATAGTGACGGACTTGGCAAAGCGAGTCAAGAAGAGAGCTTCTTCTACCGCTGAATCTCCACCACCAACTACGAGCAAGTCTTGATCACGGAAGAAAGCTCCATCACAGACCGCACAGTAAGAAACACCTCGACTGTTCAGTTCTTCTTCTCCGGTAACTCCCAAAAGACGGTGTTTAGAACCAGTTGCTACAATGACAGTACGGGTTTCGTAAACTTGATCATCAGTGATTACCTTCTTAAAGTCACCCTTGTCTTCAATGTTTTCAACATAGCCATAAAGATGCTCCACTCCAAGGTTTTCAAGTGGTTCAAACATCTTTTCAGCCAATTCAGGTCCACTGATATTAGCATAACCTGGATAGTTTTCAATATCAGATGTGTTATTCATTTGCCCTCCTGGCAGACCACCTTCAATCAAAGCCACTTTCAGATTGCTTCGAGCAGCATATAAGGCAGCGGTCATTCCCGCAGGTCCAGCACCGACAATAATCGTATCGTACATTTCTATTCCTTCTTTCTTGTTGTAACTATCTTTATTCTAACTCATTCTTGCTAGTCACGCAAGGATTATGCCTTGAAAACCAAGAGCAAACTCATGACGGCAAAGGATAATACCGGAACGACCAAAACTCCAATCATAATCATATCATAGAGATGAGCTTGGCGAGCTTTGGCTGTCTTGTCCACACCAGACATGGCTCTCAATCCGATCCAAATCCCCAGAAAAATCACGACAAGGATGGTCGTTAAGATCAAACTCTCGAAATACAAAGAAAATAGATGCAGTAGCATGATCTCTCTCGTTTCTATCTTTTTTAAAGAGTAAACTCAGCTAGTCCAACTAACTGAGTTTTCCTTTTTCTATTATATCAAATATAAGTCCGTTTGTAACTAGCGAAGAATTCTTTTGTTCGTTCTTCTTTCGGATGATTGATGATTTCATCCGGTGTACCAGACTCGATGATTTTCCCTTTATCTAGGAATAGAACCTTGTCTGCCACTTGGGCTACAAAAGACATATCGTGACTGACCAAAATCATGGTCTGACCTGACTTGGCAGCATCTGCAATAGACTTTTCTACTTCACCGACCAATTCTGGGTCGAGTGCCGACGTTGGTTCGTCCAAGAGCAAGACATCTGGTTTCATAGCAAGCGCACGCGCGAGGGCAACCCGTTGCTTTTGTCCACCTGATAAGTGGCGAGGGTAATGGTTTTCACGGTCAGAAAGACCAACCTTGGCCAACTCTTCCTTGGCGATTTTTGTTGCTTCCTCGTCCGATAATTTTTTAACGACAACCAAACCTTCCCTGACATTGTCAAGAGCTGTTCGGCGTTCAAACAAATTAAACTGTTGGAAAACCATAGACAACTTGCGACGAAGGGTTAGGATCTCTTCTTGGCTAATCTTAGAAAAATCAACTTTAAAATTGTCAATCTGAATCGTTCCACTATCTGGAGTTTCAAGGTAATTCAAACTACGAAGAAAGGTTGATTTCCCAGCTCCAGATGAACCAATCAAAGCCACTACCTCACCTTTTTGAATATCCAAGTTCAGATGATTCAAGACTGTCTGTCCTGAAAAGGATTTGCTTAAATTCGAAATCTTAATCATTAACGAAGGTCTCCTTTCACATCTGTAGATACTGTATCCGGCGCTGAGATAGCCATTTTTCTCTCGATGAAACGGCCGAGGCTTTCAATTCCGATATTGACCACCCAGTAAACGAGAGCAACAGAGATAAAGCGCTCAAAATAGCGGTAATCTGCTCCACCTAAAATCTGAGCTTGGGCAAAGACCTCCACAACACCTGCGCTAAAGGCTAGAGAAGTTCCCTTGGTCAAACCGATAAGGGAATTAATCAAAGTCGGTGTCGCTACCACCGCTGCATTTGGAATAATCACGCGACGGTATACTTGCGCACGAGTCATCCCCAGACTGCGTGCCGCCTCAATTTCACCTGGATTAACAGAAAGGATGGCCGCACGAATCGTTTCACTTGCATAAGCCGCCTCATTAAAAGCAAAGGCCACAATCGCAAAAAGCGCTGCTGGAATCGCATTGATATTGAGACCAGTTCCCCATTGTTGGTTGATAGCTTTCAGTGCTAAAGGAATTCCGTAGTAGGTCAACATAAGTTGAACTAGGATTGGGGTACCTTTTAAGAAGCTGACGAAAAAGGCCTGCAAGGGATATAAAATCCTAACACGATTGATCTTAACAATGGCAAAAATCAGGGCAAGTAGCAAACCAAAGAGTGCACCTCCAAGCGTCAACATCAAGGTTGTAGGCAGTTGTTGGACAATCCTTGGAATTCCATCAAAGACCGAACGCAAACTAAAGAGCTTACCATCCGGAATGAATTGCATCAAACTTTGGTACCAATCTGATGCTAAAAATGTTGTAACAGTCATAAAAACATCCTCTCCTGATAATGATTCATTCTATCATACTTCTGCTCGCAAGCAAATTATTTGCTACGGGCTGATCAGACTTTGTCTATCTTCTAGTTTATCACACTTTAAAACAGGGAGGCTATATATTTTACCTATCAAGGAGATAAATAAAAACTATCTCAAACCTAAGTTCTCATAGGGTTTTCTATAGCCGATTTGTTTAACAGCACCATTCTCCACCAAAATTGGACGTTTCAATAACATACCATCACTGGCTAGAAGCTTGGCTGCTTCTTGTTTTGACAAACTTCCCACCTTATCTTTCAAGCCCAGTTCGCGGTATTTGATCCCGCTGGTATTGAAAAATTGTTTCACTTCAAAACCGGAAGTTTCCAACCAGTCCAAAATCACGTCTTCACTTGGTGTTTCTTCTACGATGTGGACAGCTTTATAGTTCACACCGAGTTGGTCTAGTTCATTTTTTGCTTTCTTACAAGTTGAACATTTTGGGTATTCGATAAATTCTAACATCTTCTTTTCTTTCTATTTTTTATTTTCTTGAAATGCTGCACCTTCATGTTGCAAGAGCCAGGCTTTCTTTTCGACTCCCGATGCATAGCCTGTCAAACGATTGCCTGACCCCAGCACACGATGACAGGGTACGAGGATGGACCAAGGATTACGCCCCACTGCTCCGCCAATCGCTTGGGCAGAAGCTACTTGCAAGTCTTCCGCTATTTGTCCGTAAGTTACTGTTTGTCCATAAGGAATGGCCTGTAAATAAGCCCAGACCCGCTTTTCAAAATCCGTTCCAATAGGAGCCAAAGGTAAGTAAGATAGGTCCTGAACACTGCCTTCGAAATAGGTATCTAAATAGGAAATAACTTGCTCTAATACAGGATGGCTAGCAACTTCTTCTATCGTTTCATCCCCTAATCCCCTCTCAAAATGGGTTTGGTCCTGTACCCAAATTCCATACAGATATTGCTCGTCAGCAACTAAGGATAAGGTTCCAATTGGCGACGGGTAGAGCATTTTTGTGTACTTATTCTGCTTCATTTTTTTAATTTCTGATAGGCCAAACGTTCCCCATCAACTGGAACTTTACCAACCTGTTGGAAGCCTAGCTTTTCAAAGATATGCTGCATGACCTTGTTTTCTGCATGCGTATCTGAACGAAAATCTAGATAATCAAAACCTTCAATCAAGCCTTCTAGGAAAGTCTGAGCAACACCTTGTCCTTGGACATCTGCTGCCACAGCGATACGGTGCAAGACCAGATATTCTGATTCTCCCCCCTGCCAACTTCCTTCATAAATGGCTTCATAGGCTTTCTCTGGACTCTTGGTCACAGCAGCATAGGCTAGTAGTTCTCCTTCTTCCAAGGCCACATAGGCTTGACCTGAGATGATATCATCGATAATGATGTCGGCATTTGGATAGCCATTTTGCCACTGGTCGCTACCAGACTTGGCTAAGCACTTTTTAGCATCCTCCATCACCTGCATAATGGCATCTACTTCGTTTGGAAAAGCTAAACGAATCTCCATCTTTTCCCCTCATTTCTAACTAGTTTCTCTCATCATAGCATAATTTAAAACTTTCTACAAGCAGTTGAAACTTGACTTTTGTTTTTTATTATTTTATAATCTAGTTATTAAAACTAGATAAAAAGGAGTTGGAAATGAATTCTAACTTTTCCTACCCAAAATGGGAAGACATTCCGAACATTGACCTCTATCTGGATCAGGTTTTGCTTTATGTCAATCAAGTCTGTGCCCCTATCTCTCCAGATAAGGACAAGGGGCTAACAGCATCCATGGTCAATAACTATGTCAAACATGGTTACCTGACAAAGCCAGACAAGAAAAAATACCAACGCAAACAGATTGCCCGTTTGATTGCCATCACTACTCTCAAGTCTGTCTTTTCAATCCAAGAAATCGCTCAGACCCTCAATACTCTGCAAACTCAATCGAGCTCAGACCAGCTCTACGACGCTTTTGTAGACTACATGAACCATGGGATTGATCCAAAAAACCCTATTATCCAAACCAGCTGTCAAACGGTTAAACTCTATCATCAAACTCTAGACTTAATCCTTATCAAAGAAGAGGAGGAAATCCAATGAATACCAGTCTAAAACTCAGTAAAAAGCTCAGTTTTGGAGAGGAAATTGCTAATAGTGTGACCCATGCTGTGGGTGCCGTTATCATGCTCATCCTACTCCCTATTTCATCCACCTATAGTTATGAAGCACACGGGTTTTTATCATCCTTTGGCGTCTCTATTTTTGTTATCAGTCTCTTTCTCATGTTCCTCTCGTCAACCATTTACCACTCTATGGCCTATGGTTCGACCCACAAATACGTCTTGCGAATCATCGACCATTCTATGATTTACGTGGCTATCGCAGGCTCTTATACGCCGGTCGTATTGACTTTGATGAATAACTGGTTTGGCTATCTGATTATTGCCATTCAGTGGGGAACGACCATCTTTGGCATCCTCTATAAAATCTTTGCTAAAAAGGTCAATGAGAAATTCAGCCTTGCCCTTTACCTGATCATGGGCTGGTTGGTTCTGGCTATCATTCCTGCCATTATCAGTCAAACAACGCCAATTTTCTGGAGTCTTATGGTAACTGGTGGACTCTGTTATACAGTTGGAGCTGGATTTTACGCTAAGAAAAAACCTTATTTCCACATGATTTGGCATCTCTTTATCCTAGCGGCATCTGCACTCCAATACATCGCCATTGTTTATTACATGTAAAAAAGTTGAGAATCTTTTCTCAACTTTTTTCTTTACACATATTGATAAAATACTGGTGCAAGCGAGCATCATCTGTCAATTCTGGATGAAAAGAAGTTACCAGCATATTTTTTTCTTGGGCTGCAACGATTTGATCATCAACTGTTGCTAAAACTTCCACACCCTCTCCAACACTGCTGATAATCGGACCACGGATAAAGGTCATGAAAATCTGACCGACTCCCTTACATTCTGCCTCTGTATAAAAACTTCCTAGTTGCCGCCCATAGGCATTGCGCTCAGCTACTATGTCCATAGTCGCTAGATGACTTTCTTCCTGAGAAGTGATTTCCTTAGCCAGCAAAATCAAGCCTGCGCAAGTACCAAAAACTGGAAGGCCAGATAAAATAGCTTCTCGGATGGGAAGCAACATCTGTTGGTCACGCAAGAGCTTGCCCATGGTTGTAGACTCACCGCCAGGTAATATCAAACCCACCAAGTCACTCTGATGCTGTTGAAAATCGTCTAAATTTCTGATTTCAACACTAACAACACCTAACTTTTCTAGCACTTTAGCATGTTCTTCAAAGGCACCCTGCAGGGCTAATATTCCGATTTTCATCTATTTTCCTCGCTCTGCCATAAGAATTTTGATTTCATTCTCATTGATACCAACCATGGCTTCCCCTAGATCTTCAGAGATTTGAGCTAGAATTTGAGGATTTTTGTAGTTGGTTACGGCCTTAACAATAGCACTTGCTCGTTTAACAGGATCTCCTGACTTGAAAATACCTGAACCAACAAAAACACCCTCTGCCCCCAGTTGCATCATCAGCGCAGCATCTGCTGGCGTTGCCACACCTCCAGCTGCGAAGTTTACAACTGGCAATTTTCCATGTTCATGAACGTATTGGACCAATTCAACAGGAACCTGGAGTTCTTTTGCTGCGACATAGAGTTCATCTTCGCGTAGATTTTGAATACGGCGTATTTCTTGATTCATCATGCGCATATGACGAACGGCTTGAACGATGTCTCCTGTACCCGGTTCTCCTTTTGTCCGAATCATGGAAGCTCCTTCAGCGATACGACGCAAGGCTTCACCCAAGTCCTTAGCTCCACAGACAAAAGGAACTTGGAATTCCTTCTTGTCCACATGGAAACGGTCGTCTGCTGGAGACAGCACTTCACTCTCATCGATATAGTCAATCTCAATAGCCTCTAAAATCTGAGCTTCAACAAAATGCCCAATTCTAACCTTGGCCATCACTGGAATGCTGACCGCTTCTTGGATTTCCTTAATCATCTTTGGATCACTCATACGGGAAACCCCACCAGCTGCACGAATATCAGCTGGAATTCGCTCCAAGGCCATAACAGCTGCCGCACCAGCAGCCTCTGCGATACGAGCCTGTTCAGGGTTCTGAACGTCCATGATAACCCCACCTTTGAGCATCTGTGCCAAGTTTTTATTTAGTTCATAACGATTTTCAGTCATTTCTTAATCCTCATCATTTGTATTGGTAGCTACCATTTCATTTTAAGCCAGATTAGAATGAAGTACAAGATAGAAAAAGGATAATTGTGTGGGTACAGATTGACACTCAATGAAAATCAAAGAGCAAACTAGGAAGCTAGCCGCAGGTTGCTCAAAGCACTGCTTTGAGGTTGTAGATAGAACTGACGAAGTCAGTAACATATATACGGTAAGGCGAAGCTGACGTGGTTTGAATTTGATTTTCGAAGAGTATAACTAAAAAACTATCTGACCTTAACTTAAGGCCAGATAGCTCAGCTATTGTTATTTTTCAGCTGTAAGTGCAGCCATTGTGATGTAATTGTATGGTTTGTTGAAATGTGGCAAGAAGAATAGGTCTGTCAAAGCCAATTTATCAATGGTTACATGCTCTTGGATAGCAAGTGAGAACATGTGGATTCCCATGCTGATAGCAGAATCGTGTGAAACCATTTGCGCACCAAGGATTTCGCGGCTGTCTTTGTCAAAGACAATCTTGATGGCAACTTCGTGGTTGTCATGTTTGATAAATTCTGGTTTTTGAAGATCGTTAAAGCCAGTTTCAGTTGCATTATAGCCTGCAGCCTTGGCTTTTTCAAGAGTCAAACCAGTCGAAACCATGTGAAGACCGTAGATAGAAATACCGTTTGATCCTTGAACTCCGATTCCTTCCAATTCATGACCACAAGCGTTATAAGCACCAACGATACCAGTACGTACAGCATTAGATGCAAGAGCGATGTAGCTTGTATCTTTACGAGCATTGTCATAAACAGTTGCACAGTCACCAACAGCGTATACACCTGGGATAGATGTTTCTTGTTTCTTATCTACAAG
Organism: Streptococcus sp. GMD5S; assembly: GCF_000298715.2. Taxonomy (GTDB): domain Bacteria; phylum Bacillota; class Bacilli; order Lactobacillales; family Streptococcaceae; genus Streptococcus. The sequence goes on along the minus strand of NZ_AJRG02000003.1, from coordinate 90,366 downwards.
GAAAGCACCGTTACGGAAGAGTTCAATCTTACCGTCAGCAAGAGCTGTGTTTGGACGGAAGCCAACAGCAAGAACCACCATATCCACATCAAATGTTTCTTTGTCTGTTACCAAGCGTTCAACTTTTCCATCACCTTGGATGGCTTTAACTGTTTGACCAAGAGCCAAGCGAATGTTGTGGTCTTCCAAGTTCTTCGCCATCATTTGAGTAAAGTCTTTGTCATAGTAGCCGTTCAAGACAGTGTCTACAATATCTACAAGCACTACTTCTTTTCCAAGACGCTCGAAAGCTTCAGCAAGTTCTACACCGATGTAACCACCACCAACAACGGCAATGCGCTCAAGGTGTTTGCTCTTGTCTTCAAGTTTTTCAATAACTTCTTCAGCGTTTTGGTACAATTTAACAAATTGTACATTTTCAAGAGTCGCTTTGAATTCGCGGTTACCCTTAACGATTTCAACACCTTCGATTGGAGGCAAGATTGGAGTTGAACCAGTTGCAAAGATCAATTTATCATAAGACTCTTTGTGTTCTTTACCTTCAACTTCTGCAGTCACAACTTTGTTATCGTAGTCAATTGAAAGAACTGGTGAGTTCATGTAAACTTTAGCACCTTTTGCTTCCAATTTTTCTTTATCAGAGTAGAAGAGACCTTCTGGGCCATCAATTTGTTCCCCGATCCAAAGCGCCATTCCACAACCAAGGAATGAAATATTTGAGTTTTGGTCAAATACTACGATTTCGTTCTCATGTCCGAAGTTGTCCAACATCGTATTAATACAAGCTGTACCAGCGTGGTTAGCACCAACTACAACGATTTTACTCATAGAAAAATTCCTACCTTTAATTTTTGATTTACCTTTCTAGTATATCATTTACTGTTAGCGTTTACAAGATATTTGCTCAGAATTCTCTTTTTTTCAGAAAAAAATACACTTAACATTGATAAATCCAATTTTTCTATCGCTTTCATATTAGTTTTGAGCATATTTCTTGACTTTTTGTCAAAATTCATTTGTGAAAACGCTGACTTTATGATATGCTAGATACATGGAAAGAAAATGTAAGGGGTTTAATTTTTCTTTAACGACCTTATATTGAATGATTTCCTATAAAGAGAAAGGAGCTGGTAGCTTGCCTCTTCATTCACGTTCTGAACGGCTAATGGGAACAACGATTACGATTTCATTAGTAGGTGAACAGGCTGATTGCCTACTTCAAGGAGCCTTTGATTTGCTCAAGGAACTCGAATACCGCTTTAACGCCAACAGTCAAGAATCCGAACTGATGGAAATCAACTACCAAGCTGGAATCGCACCTGTTAAGGTTCATCCTGACCTGTTTGAACTGATTGCTCTTGGACTGGAGCATAGCCTAGCTCCGTCTAGCCATCTAAATATCAGTATTGGTCCCTTGATTCAAACCTGGCGAATCGGATTTGCAGATGCACGGCTTCCAGACTCTAAAGAAATCGAAGCTGTCTTGCCACTAGTTGACCCGCATTTTATCAAGTTGGATCCGACTAGCTCTACTGTCTTTTTAGAGAAGAAAGGAATGAAGCTTGATTTAGGTTGTTTAGCTAAGGGCTATAGTGCAGATAAGGTTGCCCAGTATTTAAAAGCACACGGTGTCACCTCTGCCTTGATCAATCTCGGAGGAAATATCCTCACCATCGGGAATAACCAAGCCAAAGAAGGGAAAGCCTGGCAGATTGGGATTCAAGATCCGCGAAATCCTCGTGGCAATCATCTCCTAACCATTCCTGCTTCTAACAAATCCGTTGTCACTTCAGGTATCTATGAACGCCACCTGACAGTAGATGGAAAAGACTATCACCATATCTTTGATAGTAAGACAGGATTCCCTGTCGAAACCGATCTCGCTAGCCTAACGATTATCTCTGATAAATCCGTTGATGGTGAGATATGGACAACACGCCTTTTCGGAGAGCGAAGCGCTTCTATCCTCTGGCAAGTCGAAAGTATAGATGGTATTGAAGCCATCCTCATCGACAAAGAAGGACGCCTTGCTTGTTCTTCAGGCCTTCAAAATTGTATTATGTAAAAAGAGAAAGGAAATCTCATGCTAAAACTTATTGCCATTGTTGGAACGAACTCTAAACGTTCTACAAACCGCCAATTGCTCCAATACATGCAAAAACACTTTGCTGATAAAGCTGAAATTGAACTCGTTGAAATCAAGGATATCCCTGTTTTCAACAAACCAGCAGATAAGCAACTTCCTGCTGACATTCTTGAAATTGCAGCTAAAATTGAAGCATCCGATGGTGTCATCATCGGTACCCCTGAGTACGACCACTCTATCCCTGCAGTTTTGATGAGCGCTCTTGCTTGGCTATCTTATGGTATCTACCCACTTTTGAACAAACCAATCATGATTACTGGTGCTTCATACGGTACACTTGGTTCATCTCGTGCCCAATTGCAACTTCGTCAAATTTTGAACGCTCCTGAAATTAAGGCAAATGTTCTACCAGATGAATTCTTGCTCTCACACTCTCTTCAAGCATTTAACCCAAGTGGTGACTTGGTTGACCTTGACGTCATCAAGAAATTGGATGCCATCTTTGATGACTTCCGTATCTTCGTGAAGATTACTGAAAAATTGCGCAATGCACAAGAATTGCTTCGCAAAGATGCAGAAGAATTTGACTGGGAAAATTTGTAAGATAGGAGACCGAAAGAATGAAATTTGTTGGACTTGTTGGATCAAACTACGATCAATCATATAACCGCAAACTCTTGGAATTTATCCGTCGCAATTTCAAATTCAAATTTGAATTAGAAGTTCTTGAAATCGACGAAGTTCCAATGTTTAACCAAGACGAAAAATGGGACGAAAGCTTCCAATTGCGTTTCTTGTATAACAAGATTACACGTGCTGATGGTGTCATTATCGCCACTCCTGAGCACAACCACACTATCTCAGCTTCACTCAAATCTGTACTTGAATGGCTTTCATACGAAGTTCATCCATTTGAAAACAAGCCTGTTATGATTGTGGGTGCATCATACTATGACCAAGGAACATCACGTGCCCAAGTTCACCTTCGTAAAATCCTTGATGCTCCAGGTGTCAATGCCTACACGCTTCCAGGTAACGAATTCCTTCTTGGTAAAGCTAAGGAAGCTTTTGATAACAATGGAAACATCACCAACGAAGGAACTGTTAAATTCCTTGAAACTTGCTTAGATAACTTTGTAAAATACGTAGGAGTCGTTTCGAAATTGAAAAAACCAAAACCAATCGAACCAGAAGACTTGGATTGTGGAAAACCAATTGCTACAACCATTACAGAAGTTGATCCTGACGATCCAGAATGGGTAGAAAAAGTTGCAGCAATCACTGGCGCTGTTTCTGGTGATACCTATGTCAAACTGGACCACGGTATCTTGACCGTTAACCAAATCGATATGTTCTTGAAAGCTATGCCATTTGAATTGACATACGCTGACGACAACAACCAATTCCTCTACTACAACAACGCTCACCAAGATCCAGACACCATGTTTGCTAAACGTGTACCACCTCAATCAGGTAGCCGTATGTCAACTGTTCATGGTTCTCTTCCACCAGCACGTATGAAGAACGTAGAGTGGGTTATCGGAACACTTCGCAACGGAAACCAAGAATACGTCCGCACGATCGTTCCAGGTTCTCCTGCAGGTGTCATCAACACCCACAACTACCAAGCGATGTACTATCCTGACGGATCATACGCTGGTATCAATGAAATCGTCTTTAACTTCCAACCATGGCTTGACTGGTACCTACAAGAAACTGGTCAACGTTTGGTAGGTGGTAGTGGCCCATTCGCTCCTGCTGCTGGAGGTCATGGAGACGCAGATGCTACTTCTGGTGCTTCTGATACTCCTGACGGCGGAGGTCATGGAGGCGCTGACGCTACTTCTGGCGCAAGCAACTAAGAAATCAAAAGGAGCCTAGTGGCTCCTTCTTTTTTATTAATAACAAAAAAGGGTTTTGTAGATCATCTACAAACCCCTTTCATTTTATGAGTTAGGATCATCTATACTACGGCCGTGCAAACCTTTTTCACGTTGTACTTGGCGTAGTTTTTCTGGTGTGACGTCATTGCCTTCCTCGTCCACAATTTTGATTCCCTCGATGTGGTGACGAACAGAACGACGATAACCTTCGATGTACTCCTCACGAAGTTTAGCTTGTTCCACTTTTTCAGCAGAAGTTAAGCCTTCTGTTTTTTTCTTTTTGGCAAGCTCGTTAATGCGATCAATTTTTTTAGGATCCATGTTTCTCTCCTTTATGATAAGATTTAATCCGTTTACCAGATTTTATTTAGTATTGATTTGGTTGAAACGTGCAAGTTTAGCTGCTTTCTTGGTTAATTGCGACAAGATTGCCAAACGATTTTGTCGAACAGTCTGATCTTCAGCCATTACCATGGTATTTTCAAAGAAAGCGTCAATAACTGGGCTAAGCGCAAAGAGTTGTTCTAATTGCTGGCTTGCAGTTCCTGACAAGACGAGTGATTCTACGGCTTCTGCCAAGGCTTTCTCTTCTTCATTTTCTAAGAGAGCAGGATCAACAGTATCAGTTCCTTCGACTTTTTCAGCCAAGTTGAAAGCACGTGAGAGGGATTCGACAGATGGTTTGAAGTCTTCTTTCTTGCTTGCTTCGACAAGAGCACTTGCTGCTTCTAGCATATCTGCCACAACAAAGTTTGAACCTGCGAGAACTGCTTCCTTGATATCTTTTGAAGTAGAACCCATCATCTTATCAACGCGAGCCTTGATAAAGTCCATAACCTCTGCTTTATTTTCATAAGTCAAGCTGTCGAATTTCAAATTATAAAGGCTATCAATCAGCTCATCCATAGCAATGTGCCAACCAAAAGCATCCAAGATACGAACCACACCTTGCGTCGCACGACGAAGGGCATAAGGGTCATTAGAACCCGATGGAATCAAGCCTACTGAGAAGAAACTCAAAATCGTATCCAATTTGTCTGCAATGGCTAGAATGGCTCCGACCTTGCTCTCTGGAAGTTCGCCTTCGGCTGATGTAGGCATGTAGTGTTCACGAATAGCAGCCGCAACTGCTGGAGTTTCCCCAGCAAGAAGTGCATATTTCTCACCCATAATACCTTGGAGTTCATCAAACTCACCAACCATACCCGTCAACAAGTCAAACTTGTAAATGGCTGCTGCACGAGCTAGGTCAACTGTTTCATCCACTGACAAACCAGCTTTTTCTGCCAAGAGAATGGCAATCTGTCCCGTACGAATCATATGTTCACGAAGAGAACCAATCTTTTCATGGAAAGTGACGTTGTTTAATTTTTCAACAAGGTCAGAAATGACCAATTTTTGGTCTTCACGCCAGAAGAATTCTCCGTCCTCCAAGCGGGCTACCAAGACTTTTTCATTTCCCTTGATGACATTTTCCAAATGCTCTGCGTTTCCGTTACGAACTGAAATGAAGTTTGGTAAGAGTTTACCGTCTTGATCACGAACAACAAAGTAACGTTGGTGTTCTTTCATTGAAGTCACCAAGACTTCTTCAGGCACTTCAAGGTATTTGGCATCAAAACTTCCCATAAAGGCAGTTGGGTATTCAACCAAGTTCAAGACTTCGTTCAGTAAGTCAGCATCAATTTCGATACGTACACCATGTTCAGCTTCGATTGCCTTGATTTGGTCAACAATCATTTGCTCACGTTCACGAGGATCCGCGATTACAAACTGTTCACGAAGGTCTTCTTCGTAGCTTAATGCTGACTGAATCTTGGTTTCTTGTCCTAAGAAACGATGACCACGGCTCACACGACCGCCCTTGATATCAAGGAAATCCAAATCAAACTCTTCATCATCTAAAAGAACTGTCAAAGTGTGTACAGGGCGGATATATTCAAAAGTGTTGTTAGCCCAGTGCATGCTGACAGGGAATGTCAGTGACTTCAAGACGTCTACTACACCTGGAACAATAGCTTCAACTGCTTGACCCACTTCTTCCTTGGTAACATAGACATATTCTTCACCCTTGATTTCACGGAATTCAATATCTTCAACTGTCAAGCCTTTTCCACGGACAAATCCTTGAGCTGCTTTGGTGAAGTTTCCATCACTATCCAAGGCGATTTTCTTTGCTGGACCCTTGAAATCTTCTGTCAAATCAGACTGTTTGTCTGCAAGACCAGTCACACGAACAGCCAAACGGCGTGGTGTTGAGAAGGTTTGAATAGCTTCAAAGGAAAGACGATTTTCTTTGAGGAAGGCTGCCATTTTTTCACCTAGTTGTTTTTCGCTTGGAGTTACTACGTAGGCTGGTAACTCTTCAAGACCGAGTTCTACTAATAAGTTTTTTGTCATATTTTTTCTCCGAAAAGTATCTTTTTATTTTCCAGTTTGCCTTATGTGATTGGCACGCAAGCAACCAACTTCGTTGTTTCATTGCTAAAATTGGAGCCGAAAGTCTCCAATTTTGCCTAGTATCCTTAGCTTCGCTAAGGATACCTTCATCACTACGGCAACTGGCTCAAGGCTCACTCTGTTCGCCCATTTTCGTAAACTGTCACTCTCTTTATTCTGCGTCTTCTGCTAGGAGTTTAGCTCGTGTTGCTTCATCCAAAAGTGGGTAGCCTAGGCGTTTGCGTTCTGCGACAAAGGTTTTGGCTACGACACGGGCAAGGTTACGGATTCGAGCGATATAGCCTGCGCGCTCGGTTACAGATACGGCACCACGCGCATCAAGCAGATTAAAGGTGTGTGAACATTTGAGAACATAGTCATAGGCAGGGTGAACCAATCCCTCTTCCAAGGCACGACCAGCTTCCTTTTCAAACTTATCAAAGTTTTCCAGCAACATTTCTTGGTCCGAAATTTCAAATGAATATTTTGAATGCTCGTACTCAGGCTGGATAAAGATTTCTCCGTATTTTACACCATCGGCCCACTCAATATCATAGACAGAGTCAACCTCTTGGATATAAGAAGCCAAACGCTCCAAACCATAGGTAACTTCCGCAGTCACAGGACCTGTTGCCAATCCACCAACTTGTTGGAAATAAGTGAACTGAGTGATTTCCATCCCATCAAGCCAAACTTCCCAACCGAGACCAGCTGAACCAGTCGATGGATTTTCCCAGTTATCTTCAACGAAGCGGATATCATGTTCCAATGGATTGATACCCAATTTTTCCAAAGACTCAAGGTAAAGTTCCTGAATATTTGATGGAGAAGGCTTCATAACCACTTGGAATTGGTGGTGTTGGTAAAGACGATTAGGGTTTTCCCCGTAACGACCGTCAGCAGGACGACGTGATGGCTCTACATAAGCCGCATTCCATGGCTCAGGTCCGATAGCACGAAGGAAAGTGTAAGGACTCATTGTACCTGCACCTTTTTCATTGTCATAAGCCTGCATAAGCATACAACCTTGGTCATTCCAAAATTGTTGCAAAGTCAAAATAATTTCTTGAAATGTTAATTTCTTAGACATTGTTTACTCCTTTAATTTATATTATCTTTTTAGATTTATTCATCAAGCAACCAAGAAAAAGCTGGATCCTGAAAAATATGACGTTTGGGAACAGTTTGTAAATTCTGATCGCATTCGTCTATTGTACCTAATTTTAAAGCACAGATTTCTGGTATATTTTCTTGAGCAGTGAAAATTTGACTATGACAGTTCTGGCAGTAATAGCGTTGTTTTCCTGGAGATGAACTATAGGTAACCAACTGTTCTTTTCCATGCAATACTAGGTTTTTACTGCTAACTTTGGCATTCACTGTATAGGCAGACGCAGTTGCTTTCCGACAGAATGAGCAGTGGCAAAAAACTAATTCCGACAATTCCTCATCTAAAGTGTAGGTCACTGCTTTGCATAAACAAGATCCTTTAAGCATTATGCTCCTTTCTACTTAGGCATTAGACGAAATTCAAAAAGAACCGAATTTCAACACCCAAGCCTTGCGACTAGGGGCGTCAAAAACGCGGTTCCACCCTAATTTATTACTTCATTGTTTTTAAAAATACGACAGAAAGCGCCAGTTTCTTACCTTGTTCTACTTGGCTCCCACTACCCCAAGATCGCTGAAGAACGCCATAAGACTTTCTTTCCTAGCTAGTATTATAGCAGATTTTCTAGCTAGTGTAAACCAAAAATGAGTCTGAAAACAAAGTTCCAGACTCATTTAATAGTAAAGCTTCAGAAAGTCCTATTTAAGGATGTCTTTTCGCTTTTGGTTTTTTGCCATGTAGATTTCTCTTGGCTTGTTTCAAGGCTGTAATGGCATCTTTGACATCTTCTTGGCTCGCTCCTGGATCTTTAAGGAGTTCCTGTGCCTCTTTAAAAGTTAAAAGATAAGCTGCTTTTTCTTTCTTGTCAGCATAGATAAATCTCGCGTTCTTTTCTTGGAAAAGGCGTTCATCTTTGACCAGTTTCTTTAGACTAGAGAAGTCTGTAGCCTTGCCATTCAGTTTACTTTTAGCTGTTGCTAGGGCAATGAGAGATTGGTCAATTTGATCCTGTTTGACTTTAGGATCTACAGCTAGTAAGGCAATTTCTTGGAAGGCACGATCATAAGCTCGACGTACTTTTTCCTTGGCATTCGCATATCGTCCAGTTTTAGTCGTTGCATAGTAAGCTTTCATAGCTTCTTTCAAGGCTGTAACGTTCGAATCTTTTCCATCCAAAGCTTTACCAGCAGCTTCAAGACTAGCGAGAACGCCATCAATCAATTCTTGTTTCAACTTGCTTGACAAGGCTGACTGCGCAACTTGGAAAGCTTGGTCATAAGTTTTTCTCTTATCTGCACTACTATTAAAGTAGCGAGACGTTTCTACCAGTTCTTTTTGTTGATTTACCGCAGCAATCAAGGCCAACTTAGACACAACAGATAGACGCAAAGCATTATTTCGACCTGGCTGAACGAGCAAGGAAACGAGATCTTCAAGGAGTTCGTATCCAGTTGGTAAGGCGACTTGTACAGTATAACGACCTGTAGCAACTTTCTTACCAAAGGCGTATTGACCATATTTTTCAGCAGGAAGAGTGATACTTGTCCCATCTTCACCTTTCAGAACTACTGTAGTCGTCTTTGGAACTGCTTGGTTAAAGGAAACAGATACCGGTGCATATTCTAAGAGATTTGCTAGGAAGGTAATGGTTTGGAAACTATTTTCTTCCGTCAAGTCAAACTCTTGGGATAAGGCACTGATAAATTTCAATTCTGTTCGGTCATAACTGAAAATTTCTGCTGTATAATGACCAAACTGTAAGAAATGAATCGCTTTTGTCTTGTCAACATCAACATATTGTCCCTTGCTATTTTTGATTCGATAGACGTAGAGGGTATCAATATCCTGGTTTGTTTTTGCATCCTTCAAGGCAATTTTCACTCGACCACTATTTTGATCGCGGACAAGTTCGGCAAGTGAGATATAGTCTACATTTCCTGCATAGTCCTCAACAAGATAGTAAATATTAGCCTTATCAACATCCTTAGGAAGTGTATAACTACCGTCAGCATTGGCCTTAATCAGATGGGTGTTCTCAAGCGCACGAGTTCCAGACTGGTCTTTCTCAGATAGAACCATGGTCCCTTTCTGGTCAAATGGTGTCAGGTAGAAGACTTTTTCTGAAAGGATACCGCCTTGACCCACATCTTTTGGTTTACGAGCTACGAATTCTTGGTTTCCATCTTTAAAGCGAATATAACCACTTGTGATGACAGGTTTTTGAGTATCAATCTGAATTTTAAAGGTTGTGTGTTGTTCTTTAGCTCCTGGAACGTCTGGTGTATAACTGATAACATAGTCATATAAACCATCTGCAACAGTATTGCCATCAAAATCCTGACCTCTCCAAGCGGTATTATCTAGAATATAACTCTTCAGATTTCTACTGTCTCCATCAAAGTAATTCTTGCGAAGATCCTTTGCATCGCCCTCCCAAATAGGATGTTCATGCTTGGTATCCGTAGCCGCATAAACTGTAGCCCGAAGATTTACAAGATTTCTCAAAGCAACCGTTTTGTATTCAACTAGGTCTTTGTTTCCATCATCATTTGGAGAAATGGCAATACGGACATTCCCTTTTTCGTCCAACTGAAGAACATGCTTACCTTCAGCATTTTGTTCGATTCCAAGAACGGTAATTCGGCGTCCTTGGCGTTGACCTTTAGACACTAGAAGGTCATTTTGCAAGGTAGCTAGATAGGTAGCATCATTAGAGTAGTTAACGGCGGGATTTTCTTTGTCTACTTCCGTGTAAAATCCATTTTTCCCTTCTCGGACAAGATTGTAAATTGGTTTTTCGACAGCATGGAGATTTTGGAATTCTCCTCGGAAGCCCATAAATGCAAGACTCACAATATCCCCATCATCTGCTGGATCTACAAATCTAACAAACCCTTCAAGGAAATAGCCATTTGGCATTTGTTTGCTGAGTTCAGCAGCAAATTTTCGAGCATCCACTTTAACAGTGACTGTTTGACTGCTGTGGGCTTTGACTGTCACTTCAGGCCAGACTGTCTCCGTTAGTCTTCGAGGTCGAAGGGTGAATTTTCCATCTTGGACTTCGTCTGTATTGGTATTCACTACCATCTTGAGAGTACGGTCAGTATCTGAAATGTTGTGTACAGTAACCTTGAAAGTAAATTGATCTCCAACATTTCCTAAAGTCACGCTTGGATAACCATTTTCACCTGTTACATAGAGGTCGGTTGAAACTGCAGCAGCTGTATCCACAATACCAGAACCTTGCTGACGAGGAGAGGTATAAGTGCCTGTGTCCTTATTAACATGTGGTTTTGCAGTTGACATGATCAAGGCCTTGACAGTCTCTGATACTTGCTCAGGAGTCAATTCTGGATGGTGTTTTTGAAGGTATTCCTTAACCAGAACTGCAACACCCGTAACGTGAGGAGCCGCCATACTGGTTCCGCTGATACTACCGTAGGTATTGTCATTAAAGGATGAGTAAATATTGCCGCCAGGAGCTGTCACGTCCGGTTTCAATTGTCCATCGGTAGTCACTCCCCAACTTGAAAAGTCAGATAGCTGATTGGCTACATCGGATGGGCGATTATCCATCTTGTCATTAAAAACAATCTTGTAGTTTCCTGATTTTAAGGCTTCACCATACTGTTTAGAAATAAATACAGAAGGAATTTTCTTTGCTTCATCATCAATAGCCATATTGATGTTTGCGCCCTCTACATTATTGTAGATCAAAGCACCAACTGCACCGTGTTTTCGTGCATTTTTGATCTTCTCTGAAAAGTTCATGGCTCCACGCTGAATGAGGGCAAGTTTCCCAGTTAAATCCAACTTCGCAAAGTCTTCTTCACGACCTAAGCCTGCTTCGACGTATTCGTACTCTTTTCCTTTTTCAAAGTCCTTATCTGCTTCAGGTTGATTATAATCAAATTTTCCGTTATGAAGGCCGGCATTTCCCTCTAGACCTTTAACTTCAAAAACGGCTGTTGTCAATGTTTTATTGTTGACAGAAGCAACTGAAATCGAATCCTCAACAGTGGATGGATTTCCAACCAAGCCATAGTCTGGGTTTTCAGCTAGTGGTTTTGAATAACCATTTCCGAATGTATTACTATTTCCTGCTGAGATAAGAACAGAAACTCCCTTGGCACGAGCCCGTTTGATGGCATCCACAATATCAGAACCAGCATCCACCATAGAACCAGTGCTAGATCCCAAACTCATATTAATGGCATCTGCTCCCAAGGCCACTGCATCATCAATCGCCTTTACATAAAGGGCAGAACTGGTCGTTTTTTGGCGATCTGAAAAGACACGCATAAACATGACTTGGGCTTCAGGCGCCACACCATAGACCTTTTCACCATTTGGTGCCTCTTTATCAGGGTTTCCAGCTGCAATCCCTGTTACGTGCATCCCATGAGAAGTTCTTTCTGCTTCTTTGATTTTATCTGTTCCGTCAAAGTAGTCATAGGCATAGACAACCTTATCACTATACCATTTACCGTAGTCGATTCCAGCAGCCTTTTTAGCTGCTTCAATGGCTTCCTTGTTTTTAAATTTTGCTTTTGACGGATCCGAAATTCGAAGTACCTCATGATTCAAATCAAGTCCAGAGTCAATAATGGCAACAACGGTCCCTGTTCCCTTGTAACCAGCCTTCCAAGTTTTCGGTACTGTGATGATATCATTACTTGAAAGACTATTGGGTTTTGCAGACTCAGCTTTTTCTTGTTCTTTTTCAGTAGTTGCTGTTTCTCCAGTAGTTTTAGGAGCTGTCGTTGCTTGAGCCTCTTTGTTCTCTATGTTAGAAGCCTTCTCAGTAGCAGGCGCTGGACTGGTAGCGACTGTTGTTTCTTTTTGAACGACACCTTGGTCTACTTCTTTTGCAACTGCGCTATCTTTTCCTGATTCTTGGGCTTCAGCAGTTTTATCAACCGAAGCTTCTACCTTAGCATCTTGTTTACTAGCATCCTCTTTAGAAGTTTCAGCTTCTTGTTTCTCTCCAACTACTGGAGCTATCACATTATTATTGGTTTGGTCAGTCGCAGAGTTTGAGTGTTTATCGTATTTTAGCTCTGTCTTAATTTCCTGAGTTTGAGCTTGATTTTCACCTGTACTCTGCTCATTGGCACTGACTTGACTTGCTCCAAAAACCAAAGCAGTTCCCAATAAAACTGAAGCAAGACCAAATTTGTATTTCCGTAATGAAAAACGTTGTCGTCTATTCATACATAATCTCCTTTTTCTTTAAAGTATACCTATTATAGCGCAAATAGGTATAAATTTTTACAAAAATCTGAATTGTCACAAAAATGTAATATTTACGTATATATCTTACTTATTTAATTTTATCATTCGTGTTATTTTCTCCATCAAACCAATATTTTCTAAATTTGTTCCTATATTTCAATCCATGAAATTATTTCATTATACAAACAATCTAGATTTTTTATACACAAAAAGACTAGGATTTAAAATTCCTAGTCTTTGTTATTTCAGTATAAATAGATTTTACAAACTAAAAATCCATCTCATCCACACGAGGTGCGCCCGAAGTCACTGAAATTGTCTTTAAGACTTCTCGCTCGTCATTGCTGAGTTCAATCCCAAAACAGTCGAGATTGCTCTGGATACGAGAGACTGTCACTGACTTAGGTAGGGGTAAAAAACTTTCTGCCAAACTCCAAGCCAAGGCAATTTGAGCCACTGATTTCCCATGCTTAGCAGCAATTTCTTGGACTTCTTTCTGTTCAAACAACTCTCCTTGGCCAAAAGGTCCCCAAGCCTCTAAGAGAATTCCTTTCTCTCTACAGTAGTCAACCACTTCCTCTTGATAAACTCCTGGTGCCAAGCGCACCTGATTGACCGCTGGAATGATTCTTGCTGTTTCAAGCAAGGTATCCAAATGATGGGGGAGGAAGTTACTAACGCCGATGGCACGGATTTTGCCTTCTTGGTAAAGATCCTCCATCGCTCTCCAGACTTCAGCATTGCGAGTTTTCCATTCGCCATTTTCTCTTAAAGGTTTAGGATTTGGCCAATGGATAAGGTACAAATCTAGATAATCCAATCCCAGTTTTTCCATTGATTCTTCAAATGCTTGGCGAGCTTCATCATAGCTGTGATTGGTATTCCAGAGTTTGGTCGTTACAAAGATTTCTTGTCTTGGAATACCGCTATCTCGAATAGCACGTCCAACACTTTCCTCATTTTTATAGATAGCTGCAGTATCGATATGACGATAGCCGGCCTTTAAGGCTTCTAAAACGGCTTGGTAGGCCACCTCTCCATTTTCAGCTTTCCATGTTCCAAATCCTAGTACAGGAATTGAAACTCCATTATTAAGGTTGTAAGATTTCATCGTTTCTCCTTTCTATGTGAAGAAAATCTAAAGAAACAAAATCCTGATTATCAGAACACTTGCCCCTTTAGATTTTAACAATTATTGATCACGATCGTAATAGATCTCGTGAGCTTTTAAGCGAGAATTGAGCAATTCAGGAACGGTCACAAATGTATACCCTTCACCCTTTAAATACTCAATGACACTTGGTAGAGAATTAACTGAAGGACCATGGATATCATGCATGAGGATGATAGAACCATTGCGAACCTGACGTTGTATCTCTGTCAAAATGGCTGTCTCATTTTTACTCTTCCAGTCCAAACTATCCACGTCCCACATGATGAAGCTTAAATCAAGGCCGTTTCGAATATCATCAGTGATGGCACCATAAGGTGGGCGCATCAGTTTAGAGCTTGATCCTAAAACTTGAGTTAACAAATCTTCTGTATCAGTGATTTGTTTTTTAGCATCTTCGAGCGAAAGTTGTGAAAGAACGGGATGACTCCAGCTGTGGTTTCCTACAACATGACCTTCTGATTTCATTCGTTTTAGAAGATTTTCATTACCTGCAATGTTTTTACCAAGTACAAAGAAGGTTGCTTTTACACCATATTTAGCTAAAGTATCCAAAGCTTGCGTGGTTGTAGTAGGATTTGGACCATCGTCAAAGGTCAAGGCTACAACTTTTTTATTTTTCTTAGCAAAGTATGCTTGGTAAAGTTCAGTATCCTTTTCTAATAGATAAGAGGACTCCAATACATCAAAGAAACTGGATATTGGTAAGGCAATTTCCTCCAAAGTCTCCCCTGGATTAGCAGGATAAAGGATGATTTGACTATCCTTATAATCAAAGCTCCAAGATGTCAATTCTTGGTCTGTGAAGCTCTTTATAACTTGATCAATTTTTGCCTGGTCAAGTTTCTTATCTTCTAGAGTTGATTTGATTTGACTCAGTAAGAGTTCCTTAGCCTTACTTGCATCTTTGAAGAGTTTGCTGAGGTCAAAATCTTTCCCATCTTCAGTCAAGAAAATTTTCCCTAAAGAAGTCTTTTCTTTTTCTTCAACCTTTGATGCAGACAAATCGTAGACTTGCTTACTGATACTACGAGCAACAACTCCCTTTAAGACTGGGTCCAACTGCTCACTATAATAAAAAACCAAATCCTCTTTATCTTCCAGCTTTTCTTTGATATCCTGGTTGATTTTTTCTCTAACAGACGCAATGACTTCCTCTCCTTGCAGAGGGTAGTAGGCAATCACCTCAGCTTGACCTTTTCGGAAATGGTCCTTCTGACTACCTGAGTTGAATTGCTGGTCCTTTTCGCTTTTTAGCGCTTCAATTTTTTGTTCGTAAGATTGCTTTTGTAGTAGCTTATAACCAATAGCACTCCCTAATAAAATCGTAGCAACTCCTAAGATTCCAACAAGGGAAAGCAATAGCCTTCTCGTTATATCGTGAGAAACACGTTTCGCTCTATTTTTTTTCATATTTCCATCATATCAAATCGAGGCTATTATTTCAATGATAAACAGGGATTCTGTCTTTTTTTAGGAAAAGAAAAAAGCTTAGAAATCTTCTAAGCTTCTATTTTTAAAAACGAATCGCTTCACGTGTTTTCTCATATGAAGTTACAAAACGGTTTGTAACCCCTGGTTCAGCAACTTCCAAGGCTTGTGAAATTTTTTCAAATGATGCCTGGTAGTCAAACTCTTTTTCAAAAATTTCAAGCGCTTCGTTGAAGGCCTCTTGGATACGCTCATCGAATGAACGGTAACGGTTTGAGTATTGCAAGAGTTGCTCCGTCAAGGTTGCATATTGAACGATATCATAGGTTTCTGTTTCAAGTGCTTCCATATCATTTGTTGCAATTTCAAGAACGCGTTTAACCGATTCAATATTCACTTGCGGTTGTTCTAACTCTGCCATCAAATCTTCTGTGTTATGACTTGCAGTAAAGAAAAGTTTCAAGAAACTTTGGGGAATACCTGGCAAGTTTCTCTTCTCCATGTAACGTTTGATAGTATGCAAACGGTTCACATAGACATTTGCTTTTTGGCGAGCATTGAGGTCGTCTTTTTCAATTTGCGCAAGTCGTTCGCTAACAGAGATTTGCTCATCCTCTATATCCTTGAGGTTGCTTTGAAGCATTTCCAACTGTTCTTCAAGAGCAGAGTAGGCTTGTGTTGACTCACCTTTATCCTCTGTCACTTCCATGATTGCCGTATCAAGTGCAGCCAATTCTGCTTGAAGACGACGAACATGATTGCCATCACTTTCAGGAAGAAGGTAGGTTTTAGTCAAACGTTCAAGATCTTGAACAAGCACCTGATTATTTTCTTTCAAGTGGTTGAGATAAGTTGGTAATGTCGAAAGAAGACTTTCAACCACTTTTTGAGCTGCAATTTCACGAGTGAAGATATCATAAAGTGCGTTGATTTCTTCTTGGATGCGATTATTTTCATACTCTGCATTGTCCAATTCCAACTGACGAATATTTTCTTGATTATTTTTCAAAGACTCATGCAAAAGTTGGAAACGGGATTCAATATCTGTTTCTGTAAAGTGGTAGTTGGCATCCAACAGCTTGCGATAACCTTCTTCCAAATCTGCCAATTGTTCTGGCAGTTCCTTTGTCAAGGTTTCAACAAGAGCTGGAATTCGCTCAACGATGTGTGTCAAAGCGAGAATATGATTTTCAGTTGAATCAAGAATTGCTGCCGCTTCAACCGGGTCACCTGATGAATTTAGGGTAACAAATTGAGAGAATTCAGATTGGATGTTTTCCAATTGTTTCTCAATCTCAGGAAGGGCCTTCCCATATTTCTCCGAGTCTTCTGCAACAGTATGTTGAAGGGATTCAAACAAGTCCAAAGCATGAAGGACACGGCCACTATTCTTAGATTCTTGTTTTTCAAGTTCAGAAAGGGCATTGCGAATAGCTGCAATATCTTCTTCAATCAAGCCAATTTGGCTCTCAATTTGATCAATCTTGTGAGAAGCTTTGAAAAAACGGAAAGAATTATTGTAGCTTTCAGCTTCAAAGAGGTGATTTTCAATATCAGCAAATGAGTTCAGAGATAAATCAACCCATTTTTGGTTCCATTCACGGAAGGTCACCTGGCTTTGACCAATCAAGTGCATGTTTTTAACGGCTTCAACCTCATCATTTACAGGAAGGTTGTAGAGTTCTTCTTTTCTTTCTTCAAGGGCCGTTAATCTGCTTACATTACGCTTACGTAAAAAGATAGCTGTTACATAAGCTAAGATCAGAATGACTGCAATTGCAACCATTAGATAAATTAGTTGTCCATTAGACATATCAAACTCCTTTTATACTAGAAACAATCGTAATGATTATATCATATTTTTTAAACCAAGGGAACTATTTCCCACATTTTTTAGACGTCAAGTGTACTGTAAACAGCGTTTTCTTCGATAAATTCGCGACGAGGTTCTACTCGATCTCCCATCAACATATCAAAGATTTTATCTGCTTCGGCAGCATCATCTACCGAAACACGCGCCATCAAGCGATGTTCAGGATCCATGGTTGTTTCCCACAATTGGTGGTCATCCATTTCTCCCAAACCTTTATAACGTTGGATCGTTGGTTTTGAACGCCCTTCACTGTGACGTGCTAAGGCTTCTTGGAGTTTAATTTCTTGATCTGCACCAGGTTGAATGTATTCTTTGATCTCACTTCCAACTTTAACCCCATAAATCGGTGGTTGGGCAATGTAAACATAACCAGCCTCTAAGATTGGTTTCATATAGCGATAAATCAAGGTTAGCAAGAGAGTTCGAATGTGGGCTCCATCAACATCGGCATCGGTCATCAAAACGAGTTTTTGGTAACGAGCCTTAGTGACATCAAATTCTGCACCAAATCCTGTTCCCATGGCTGTGAAAAGGCTTCGAATTTCTTCGTTGGCAAGGATTTTATCCATGCTAGCTTTTTCAACGTTCAAGATCTTACCACGAATTGGCAAGATAGCTTGGAATTCACGATTACGACCAGATTTGGCTGATCCACCAGCTGAGTCTCCTTCGACGATGAAGAGTTCGGTTTCAGCAGGGTTGTTAGAAGAACAGTCTGCTAGTTTTCCTGGAAGATTGGAAATTTCCAAGCCAGATTTCTTGCGAGTGACTTCACGCGCACGCTTTGCAGCTACACGAGCCTTGGCAGCCAAAATCCCTTTTTCCACGATACGCTTGGCAATCTGTGGATTTTCCATGAGGAAATCAGAGAAGGCATCGCTGAAGAGGCGGTTGGTAATCTTAACTACTTCACTATTCCCCAGTTTGGTCTTGGTTTGTCCTTCAAACTGCGGGTTTGGATGCTTAACAGAGATAACTGCAGTCAAACCTTCACGAACATCTTCCCCTGTTAGGTTATCTTCATTGTCTTTTAGTAGTTTATTCTTACGAGCATAATCATTGATAACACGTGTCAGCGCTGTACGGAAACCTTGCTCATGCGTACCACCTTCATGGGTGTGAATGTTATTGGCGAAACTCATGACGTTTTCGTGGTAACCAGTTGTGTACTGCATGGCTACTTCAACTGTGATATCATCCATCTCACCGTCTGTGTAGATAGGTGTATCAAAGATCACATCCTTGTTCTCGTTGATATATTCAACGTAGCTAGCAATCCCACCCTCATAGTGGTAATGTTTAGTCTGTTCGAGACCATCACGCTTATCTGTGATGGAGATTCGAAGGCCTCGGTTCAAAAAGGCTAGTTCTTGAATACGTTTGTTTAATTTTTCAAAGTCAAAAGTTGTTGTTTCTGTAAAAATCTCTGGATCTGGTGTGAAGTGAACTGTTGTTCCCGTTTTATCCGTATCTCCAACCACCTCAAGATCAGCAACAACATGACCACGACGGTATTCTTGGTAATGAATCTTACCGTTTTTATGGACATGAACATCTAGTTGAGTTGAAAGAGCGTTTACTACTGATGAACCTACACCGTGTAATCCACCTGAAACCTTGTATCCGCCACCGCCGAATTTTCCTCCAGCGTGAAGAACTGTAAAGACGGTCTCAACAGCGGGACGTCCTGTCTTTTCCTGAATATCAACAGGAATTCCACGCCCATCATCCACTACGGTGATGGAGTTATCTGGCTCTATAAAGACTTGGATGTGACTGGCAAATCCAGCTAGGGCTTCGTCAATTGAGTTATCAACGATTTCCCATACTAGATGGTGAAGACCTTCTTTTGAAGTCGATCCAATATACATACCTGGACGCATACGAACAGCTTCAAGTCCCTCCAAAACTTGAATTTGACTGGCATCATAATCTTGTGCCTGTTGATTTTTGATTTCTTCTGTCATTTTTTCCCTTTTCTTACATGTCTATTGCTTGTCTCAATGTCGCAACGTTATTAAAAAGATAGGCATCTAAGCCAGCAGCTTTACCTGCTTCTACATCAATATTTCTGTCACCAATGACCAAACCAGATGTAATATGATATTTATCACGTAAATAAATCATGGACTCAGGATCTGGTTTCCGTTTAAAGCCAGAACTGGCAGTCACCACCTCGGTGAAGTAGTTCGCTATCTGGGTCTTAGCAAGAAGTTCTAGTACTTGGTCATTTCGATGAGAAACCAAGAAATGGCGGCCACCCTTGTCCGAAATGTCTTTGAGTAATTCTGGAATTCCCTCAAACAAAACTGGATGTTCTAGCTCACGCGCTTCATTTTCTTTGTAGTTCTCTAAAAAACCCTCGATATTTGGTGCAAACTTCTCGATGGCAAAAGCTGTCGAAACCTTCAAAGCTTCGTAGACTCGGTCGTGTTCTTGCTCTATTCCGTATTGGGCTAAGGTTTCTACAAAGGCTGCAGTAGAAGTCTCATAATTATCCAATAGGGTACCACCTAAATCCCATATATAGTCGTGATATTTCATACCCTTCATTATACCATTTTTTTATGAAAAAAGCGATGATTTCCTAGATTTTTCGGCTCTATAATTTATATAGAGAGTAAAACACTATTGCATCTATGGAGCCTTTTTGTGAAGAATAGCTCCTCTATAAATAATCAAGCAAAATCTTTCTTATCTCAAATGTACAAATTAAAGAATAGAAACTACTAACAACCGCGTCATTGTTCACAAACGAAACGCTTTTGGATTTTCAAACTTTAAAAATAGAATACTCATTGCTTTGAATACCACAATAGAGTGCAGAAAAAGATTATTCCAATATGGAGTCCCTTGTTAATTCATTACAGTTCCCAATGATTCCATCTTTCTTTTCAATTGTAATTTATTCTCCAAACAGGCAAAAAACGATAACGTCCTTTTAAGGTGTTATCGTTTTTGTATATCATCAGATAAAGTTTGATTTTTATTGAGCTAAATTCGATTAGTTTCTTCCGAAGTTTTGACCTCTACCATCGCGGTCAAAATACATCCAACTTCCATCTTCAAGTTGAATCCATTTGCTTCGAGCCATATCCCCTGAATTGGCATCGAAATATCGACTAACCCCATTCACATCAACAACTTTTCCTTTGACTTGCTTGCCGTCTTGCGTGAAATAGAGAGTCTGTTGACCAACCTGCTGCAAGCCTGTCACTGCTTTTCCATCTTGATCAAAATAGTACCACTCATTCTGGGAACCTTCGACAAACTTGTTGGTTGCCATCTCTCCTGAGTTAGCATCAAAGTAACGGATACTCTTATCTGAAAGTGTCACGATTTTGCCCTTGACTTGCTTGCCATCTTGGTCGAAGTAAAGTGTTTGTTTGTCAATCTTTTGAAGGCCTGTCACTGCTTTACCAGTTTGGTCAAAGTAATACCATTCGTTCTTGGCACCTTCTGCAAACTTGCCGACTGCCATTTCTCCTGAGTCGGCATCAAAGTAACGGATGGATTTATCAGCCAAAGTTACTACTTTACCCTTGACTTGCTTACCATCTTGGTCAAAGTAAAGTGTTTGTTTGCCAATCTTTTGAAGACCTGTCACTGCTTTACCAGTTTTGTCAAAGTAATACCATTCGTTCTTGGCACCTTCAGCAAACTTGCCGACCGCCATTTCTCCTGAGTTGGCATCAAAGTAACGGATACTCTTATCTGAAAGTGTCACGATTTTACCCTTGACTTGCTTGCCATCTTGGTCAAAGTAAAGTGTTTGTTGACCAATCTTTTGAAGACCTGTCACTGCAACTCCATCTGCTCCGAAATAGTACCAATCACTTGGGTTATCACCTTGAGCAAAACGATTGATAACAGCATTTCCTGAATCCTTGTCAAAGTAACGAAGTTTGCCATCTTTAGCACTCACAATCTTGCCCTTAACCTGATAGCCGTTTTCATCAAAGAATTGCTGTCCATCTCCTATCTTGACAAGACCTCGAGCCATAACGCCCTTGGCATCAAAGTAACGCCAGTTTTGACCATCAGTAGTGTAGTAACGGTTGAGAACTTGGGCACTAGTTTGATCATAGTAGTACTGATTACCATTTTCATCTTCACGGATAGAATCACGAAGTTGAATACCATTCTTCAAGAAATAAACGTGCTTGCCATCAATTTCATGAGCACCTGTTACAAGATAGCCTCGTTTATCGAAGTAATACCAATTTCCATTTTCATCTTGGATAAAGGAATTTTTAGCTTGATAACCACTAGTTGAATAGAACTTAGTACCATTGGCATCACTAACAAATCCTGTGTAAGCATTCTTATTAACTAATTGCTTAGGCAATACTATCTCGCCATTTTTGTTAGTGAGATAGTCGTTGCTAGCCCAGTCTTTAAGAACATAGTAAGCCCCACGACCTAAGATATTGGTACCATTGAAGTACTTAGCCGACCACTTGGTAATCTTCTCATCTGTTGTCATTTTTTGACCATTGGAAATCTGTACTCGTTCAAAGATTTCTGGATATTTAGCTTTAAGCTCATCCAAGAAGGCTCCACCGTACTTACCTTGGAAATCAGTCCCATTGGTCTTACTATTAGCTACATAGAGTTTTTCCTTGATTTCTGCGCCTTCACGGTAGGTTCCGTAGTTATTGACACGTGTTGCTGTTACCACTTCCTTACCTGGTAGGTTATAGATTTGGTCTGGTACCCAGTCCGCGATGGCTTGGATATTGACACTGTGAAGCGCACGAAGAGCATTGAGCAAATCTTTTAAAGAACCATATTTATTGTTCTTGCTCATCGCCATATCGTAGCGGTCTTCAAAGGCATAACCATTCTGAATGATAGAATCTAAGAAAGTACCGTCTTGGCTAGATACATACTGAGGTGGTAGCTCAAATGAAGTTACTCCCCATTCCTTGAAGAGGTTGACATTTTTAGCAATGACTTTATTGGTATATTGGTCATCGCGGGTTGCAAAGTCTTGGAAGTTAGAAAATCCTTCGTAAATCAACTGAGAATCAAGAGCTGCGCTAGATTCGTAAACTTGACCACTAGCATTTTTCTTCTTGCTTGCTGTTGTACGAGCATCCTGATCTGCCTTAGCGCCAACTGGTACCCAAACAGCCAGATATCCAGAAACCTGTACATTGCTGTAGCCTGCGATATCATTCATATCAAAGGTCAAAATACCATTAGCATCTGTCTTCTTCCAGAGCGATTGCGGCACTTCTTCGTCAGTTAGATAACGGGAAATACCATCTTTAGTCGTCAAAAGTACAGGGCGATAGTATTGATTCTTGTGGGCTGCTCCCATATTGACTTGCAGTTTATCCCATACATTTAACTTGAGGTTAGGGTTGTTTGAAGCAATAACTGCCATCCCTTGAGTACGGGTTTCTGCTGTTCCTTCATCTGTTGCTTCATTGGCACCAGTACCGTAGCGAACAGAAGTCAAAATACCATTGTAAGACCATTTATCAGCCTCACGAGGTACACCCATATATGTGACTTTCATGTCTTGTCCACCTGCTACATACTTAATACGAGCACGCAACAAGGCATCGATAGCATCGTGGTAAGGAGATTTTTTCTCCATGTATTGACCATCATCGGTATAGAGGTCACCATAGTAGACCCGAGTGATAGAGTCTTTATTGGAGAGCATGAGAGCATGAGCAGTTGGGATGTTGAACTGCGTATACTTCTTGTCTGCCTTGCGCATATCTTCGTTGTAGATCTTGAAGGCTTGCTTGAGTTCATCCATAGTAAAGGTCAAACCATCCGTGTTTGGATTAATATTTTCTCGGATGATGTCGGCAATAACGGTTTGTACTTCACTGTCATGAGCCCGAACAAAGATATAGTTAGCCATCCGTTCGCCATTTTTCTTTTCAGAAGAACGGTCATTTAGACTATTTGTAATCGTTGGCTCTACTCCGCTACGGATAGATAGATTACGCATGAATGAATAAAGCAAGGACAAGCGTAGCTTGTTGTCAATTGCTAGTTGAGCACCCTTAGTATCTTTGTTGTAGTCAGGATCGTTATCAGACCAAGCTTCCAAGATAGACAAATGCTTAATAGCTTCTTCTTCACTTTCTCCAACCTTGTAGCGAGACTTGAAGTAGTCAGATGCGATTTGGAGCAAGTCTGCGTTGACATTGTCCACCGCATCGACACGAACTCCATCAAAATTAGCAGTCGGATCATTGGCTACGATGCTTCCAAAGTTCATCATAAAATGCAACCAGTTGAGTTGTTCGGCCTGAACAGCTGGATTAGAATTGTCAAAGTCGTTAGAGAGCAAGAACTCATAACCACCGTTTGACTTGTCAATGAAGTACTTAGGTGTACCTGTTTGACTAGTAGGGGTACGGTTAAGCAGACGGAACTTAGAGTCAGCATGAGAGCTCTTCTCATTATTAGTATAAAGCAAAGCTCCACCCTGCAAGTGGTCCTTTTTAGTACCAGTTGTTTCAGACTCTGACTTGATATTCCAGTTTGGCTGGGTTTTGACAAAGGCACCCATCAGCGTTCTCAACCATTTGGTATCGCCTTCTTTACCAATTTTTTCCTCAATTTTGCGCTGAACCTGCTGAGAAGCTCCTGTCAGGAGAGCTTGTTCAACTTTGTTTTCAAAAGCACCTGCTCCCAGACCTTGCTGGTTCATATAGTTGAGGTAATTAATCTGAGTACGTTTATCAGGCCACCAAGCCATCAAAAGAGGACGTAAGTCTGTTTCTGTCGAAGCCGTCCATGTTTTTCCATCTTTTAAGATGAACTTTGGACGATACCAGCTATCTGCTGTCAAATAACCGTCTACAGTTTCAATATCCTTGTCAGTCGTACCATAGAAAGCATTCTTTTGGGAGAATTCATTATTGAGACTGCTGGTTCCTTGTTGGAACTGATATTCATTTGAATCAACTAAGGCACCAGTTTCTGCATCAAAATAAAGTATTCTACCATTAAGTTCAACTGCAAAGTTCTTTTTAACTGTACCATCGTCCTGAACATAGTAATTTTTACCATCAATGGTCTTAATATGAGATAGGACATCATCATCATGGTCAGCATTTACAGGTGCAGGTTGAGCCTGATCTGCCACCATTCTTTCAGCTATTGCTCCCTGTTTTTGAGCAGGTTCGGGCAAGCGATCTTTCTTTGCAACCTTTGGATTTGCAACAATCTTGTCTTCAACAGCCGTTTTTTCTCGCTTGTCGCCTTCTTGGTCTTGGGCAGTTGTTGGCCTTGCTTGTTTATTCTGGTCTGCTACTTCAGTTTTAGGAGTTTCTGTGATTGCATTAGCAGCTTTAACTTCTTCAGCAACAGCAGCCTTTTCTGTAGATGCTTCTTTCGTATCTGCTGGTTTAGCAGGCTCTTGAGCATTGGTTTGAACTGTTGCTTCTGTATTTTCTGCTGGTTTAGCAGGCTTTTCACTAGCAGCAACATCGTCTGTCACCTTGTCTGCAGGGGTTACTTTTTCTGCTTCTTGCTCAGATGCTATTTTAGCTTGGGCTGGAGTTTGCTGACCCGGACCACTAGTCTGAGCTGTAGCAGGTTCTTGAACTACAACCTGCTTTACATCATCCGCATGGACAACGCCTGATTCTAGACCAAGTACCTTTGGTGCTACAATAAGGGCCAAGGTAGTCAAAGCAATGGCTACCCAGTTTTTCTTAACTTTATGCATCTTATAATGAATCTTTTTCTCCATCATAAAGCCTCCTTCTGAATTTAGTATAAAGTTACGCTCTTATTCTAGTATATTTTTCAAAATGATCATTTTTTGTTGCACATCTACAACTATGAAAGGCAAATTCTTTCAAACTGTTCTTTAAGCTTTTGAGCAACACCAAAGGAATCTAAAAATTCAAAAAAAGATAGGCATTGCTCGATGTCACTGAGAGCATTGGTATTCCCAACCTTGTAGGAGTAGAGAGCCCTATGATACTTAATCAGCGTTCGATCATATAGATCTGTTTCAGGAATTTTAGAGTGGTCGAGATAATTGAGAAACCTCATAGCAACTAGCAGATGGTTTCCTTCGATACAGACGCTAATGACATTAAGTAGCATCTTGATAATACGGCGGCGATTTTCAGGTAGGTTATTATAAAACTGGGTACGATTGATCATCTCACTAGCGAAGGTTTCCAGCGTTTCCAAGGTCATCAAATCAACACTGTTTGTAAAAAGCCAGAGTTCATAACGTCCCCACTCCTCAACAGAAAAGAGATGATCCGTCAGGAATTCAATATCCTTCTTGCTAATCTGAAAATCTGAGCAACAGGAGGACAAGAGGGCCCTGACAATGATTGTATTGAGTTTATAGTTTTTCTTCTCAGGAAACTGTTCGGTCAAAGCTTCTGAGCTTGACAAAATATTTTGGAGCTTGACAACATTGTTTTCCTGATATGCATCAGCTACTTTTTTTGAGAACAGCACATCATCTGAATCAATGTAATTATGGTAAACATACTGAAACTCCTCTAGGGAAACGGCCATATTTTTTAAACAGCAATAAAAAGAATCAAGTGTGATCCCATTGACTCCCCGTTCAAAACGGGATAGCTGAGCCACGGAAATATCACCAGCAGCTACCTCTTTCAGGGACATTTTTTTTGATTCTCTAATGACTTTGAATATTTTTCCAAAAGTTTCCAACATATCACTCCCCCAGTTTCGTATATGCAAAAAATTCTTACTAATTTTAATATACTAGTAACATGTTTCAATTATATTACAGAGAAAGTACTTTATATTTCAAATTAATACAAGCAGATTAATTCGCATGATAAGACCGTTTAATATAGCATTTATTGAATATTATATCTTTTCATGAATCTATTGATTTCAGTAGAAATCTGAACTATTCTATCTAACAACTTGAAAACACTAACATTTCTAGAGATAGATTCCTTCTTATGTTAAACGAATCTTGATTGATTTATAAAAGTTTGATATAAAATCGCAAGACAATCATATGAAACATTTTTTAGACATGGAGTAAATTAAAAAACGAGAGCCGAACTCTCGTCTTACTGTTGATTTCCAAAGACATCTCGATAGAGCATGCCGTCTCGTAAACTTTCAGCATCTCCTCCTAATTGCTCTACCAATTCATAGGCAAAGGCAAGTGCGGTTGACGGTCCTCGGCTAGTTGTTAGATTGCCATCCACAACTACTGTTTGCTTTTGATAAATTCCGTCAGTAATTTGCTCCTGAACTCCGTCATAACAAGTAAAGTGCTTGTCTTTCAGGACACCTGCTTGATGAAGAGCGATTGGGGCTGCACAGATGGCAGCAATTTTCTTTCCTGCTTGGTTAAAGGCTTTAATCTGTGAAATGAGCGCTTGATTATCTCGTAGGTGAGCTGAGCCTGGCATACCACCCGGAAGAACGACCAAGTCATAGTCGGACAAATCGCCATCAAAAACACGATCAGCTTTCACCTGAATGCCATGCGATCCTGTCACCTGCTCTTCAAATCCTACCATATCACATGAAATGTTTGCTCGACGCAAGACATCAACTACTGTCAAGGCTTCAATTTCTTCAAAACCCTGGGCTAAAATAACTGCAACTTTTGCCATAGTGACCTCCTTATTTGATTTGTTTTAGGACGACTTTCTTTCGTTTGAATGGAACTTTTCCACTTTTCTCCTCCGCTAGATTGGTCTGGTAACTCATAGACAAGAGGAGACCGACACCAATGAGGTTGCTAATAATTGCGGAGCCCCCTTGAGAGATGAAAGGCAGAGGAATCCCTGTCAAAGGAAGTAAGCCTGTCACGGCACCGATATTTTCAAAGATATGGAAGAGCAACATCATGATAAATCCAGTCGAGATATAGGTGTAGAACTGGTTGTTTGACCTGAGCGTAATCTTCAACATCCGGTAAATAAGAAGCAAGTATAAAGCAACGACAAAGACCGAACCAATGAAGCCAAAGTCTTCAGCAATTACGGTAAAAATCATATCACTTTCACGTACTGGAATGAGGAGATTGGACACATTGAAACCTTGTCCAAACAAGCCACCACTTCCAATCGCAATTTGTCCCTGCGCCTGTTGGTAAGTCGTTGTTTGCGCAAAGTCAAAGGGATTGAGCCAAGCCAAGATGCGGTTGATCTGGTAAGTTGGCATCCCAATCTGATGCAAGAAGGCACGTCCATCCTTGCTTATAAAGATGGCCATGAAGCCTGCAACTGCAGTCACTCCTGTCACAAAGACCGGAATGATAATCTTCCACGAAACACCTGAAAGGAGAACCATACCGGAAAAAATAGCTACAAAGACCAAGGCAGTCCCCAGATCACTTTGTAGGGCTAAGAGGAGCAAGACTGGTATGGTAAAGGCGATCATCCAACCAATCAATAGGAAATCCAAGGGAATAGTCCGTCGCCATTCCTTGTGTTTTTGAGTGAATCTTACAATGGCTCGAGCCAACATCAAGATATAGGAAATCTTCATGAATTCCGATGGCTGGAAAAGTGTCGTTCCACCAATCGATACCCAGTTCTTGGCACCTGTTGACGCTACAAGATTTGGATTGAAGAAAACAAGAGGTAGGACCATCAAAGCCAACCCTAGACCATAAAGATAGGGAGTCACCTTCCATAAAAACTCGGTATTAAAGAACATGACCACAAATCCAATGACAAGCCCCAAGGAAATCCAAGCGATTTGCTGACCTAGAATTGGTAATACATTATTTGGATAGTCATGACTAACTGCTATATAAATGGCCACTACTCCAATCACCAGTAAACAAAACACTGGTAGGAGGAGGCTATAATCGACTCGAGAGTCGAAGGATCGTTTCATATTTTTTACCTTTTCTCTTTCTGGGATTTTTCTTTCATTCTATTGCGACGGGATTGGAGAAAATCAGCTACAGCAGGCTCTAGCTGTTCTCTAGAAAGAACCTGAACAGCCCTTTCTTTTGACAAGGTCTGGGCGATTTGTTTGCCGTAACGCTTGCTGACAACACGACTGTCTAAGATTAGAGCAACCGAACCTTGGTTGGGCCGTCTAACAGTACGACCAAGGGCTTGTTTTAGCCGAATGATCGCCATCGGTAACTGATAATCATAGAAAGGATTTTTCCCTTCTTGACGCAGTTCCTGGTTTAATTTTTTTGTTAAAGGCTCTTGGGGATTTTGGAAAGGCAATCTCGGAATCACTTGGATCACGCAAGGATGGGTTGAAAAATCAACCCCTTCCCAGAAACTACCTGTTCCAAGCAAGATCTTGCGTTCACCTTTTTCAAAACGTTTTTTCAGTTGACTTGGTTCCCCATTTTTATACTGAGCTAGATGCGGTTGGTCGAGCAGGTCCGAAACTGCCAGCAGCATTTCTTTTGAAGTAAACAAGACCAGTATGGGTTCTTGAAAGGCTTGTAAGCTTCGAATGACAGAAGCCACTTCACTAGCATAGTCAACAGGTGAAACTTCTGTCACAAGAGGAAAATCATCGACTAGAAAGACTTCTTGTTGCTCCTGTTTTGCTACATCAAGCCTAACAAGCGGAGCATCCGGAAATCCCAATAAATCTGCTAGGGAAACCCGATTGCTGATTTCAAGAGTGGCCGATACTCCTAGGAGCCTACAATCTTCTGGCAATAAGTCTGCTAGTATAAAGCGGCCTTTTTTACTTGAACAAATCAAGACATCCTTGCTCGATTTCTCTGCTGTAGCAAGCCAAAATTCACGGTCCGAGGTGAAAAAGTTTGCAATCTCTCTATACTCTGGGAGAGCTAGCTCCGAAAAATGCTGGCGCAACTCTTCAAGAGAATCCAACCACTTTCCATTCTTAAGGCCTGACTGGTAGTGCTCCATCAAGTAACGACATTCAAAGCCGATACTCTCAAGCAAGCGTTTCTGAACCAAATCTTCCTCTGTCTCCAAGGACTTATCAAGCTGGGTTACAAGATCCTCAAGACGATAAGCCTGCTGGGCTAGATTTTCGAGAGCTAGCAGCATTTTTTGAGCCTCATCCAAGATTACTAAACGGTTATCGACAAACTCTGGATTGTCTTCCAAACGAGTGACCAGATAAGCATGATTGGTCAGAAGAACACGACTGGTTTTTGCCTTTTCCTGCCCTCGTTTCCAAAAATCCTCTGTGGCAAATAAACTTTTCTTTGAAAGCTTGCCATCGTGGACTAGTTCTGGCAGAAAATGCTGATAGCGATAAAGTTGCCCTATTTCGTCCAAGTCACCTGTCTCTGTCTCTGTTAGCCAGATAAGCAACTGCATTTTAAAGCGTGTGAAAAGGCGATTGGACTCCAGTCGATGGAGAACTCGGTGAAAGGCATCCAGTTTTAAATAATTTTGAGGCCCCTTGAGACTATGAATTTCCAGATGGAAGACCTCTTTTAAGCGCTGACCTTCTTCTTGCATGATTTGATTTTGAAGAATTTTGGTCGGAACGCTCACTAGGATTCCAGCTTCACTCTCCGAGTTCAAAGCTGGAAGGAGATAACCATAAGTCTTGCCCAGTCCCGTTTGGGCTTGGATAAAGGAAGTTTGGTGTTCTTCCAATAATTGCTCAACCTTCTCCGCAAAATCCAGCTGCTGTGGACGTTCCTCCAGCCCCAATAAAGAAATGTTTTTAGCAAAGTCTTTGGATAACTTTTGTGGGACTAAGGCTTTGCTTTCCTTTCTGAGGAAAAGCCCATGAAGTTCCATCAAGTCGGGCGAAGATAAGAGAGATTGTTGCTGATAGACCTCCTCAATCACCAGATAACTTTCATAGAGAAGGTTGTCTGCAAGTTTTAGCAAGCTTTCTAAGAGCCCTTTTGGTAACTCAAATAGTTTTTGACGCATGTAGAGCAAGAGTTCAGCTGTTGCCTGAGCATCTGACAGGGCAGTATGGGCATGTTCCAGCTCAATGCCCAACTCTTGACAAAGGATACCTAAGTTATACTTTTCAAACTGAGGATATAGAACTTGGGCAAGCTCAACTGTATCCACCCGCGGTGTACGCAATTCATATCCTTCAAAAAAGAGAAATTCTGCAAGAAGGTTGGCATCAAACTGTACATTGTGCGCAACAAAAATACCGTCCTTAACCAATTCAAAAATTTTTCCGGCCACCTGAGAAAACTCTGGTGCCGCAGCCAAACGCTGATCGGTCAGACCCGTTAATTCTTTGATATGAGAATCCAAGGGTTCATGGGGATTGACATCGGTCGCATACTGATCAATGATTTCACCATTCTCAATCACCACAATGCCTACTTGAATAATTTTTGCCTTGCTTCCGGTGCTGGTCGCCTCTAAATCAACGACCACATACCGATCATTTCTCGCATTCATCATTAAAAATTATATCAAAAAAAGCATGATTTGACACCCCTCAACTTTGATAACAATCTCGCTTTCCTTGCGAGTTTGAGTAAAAATCAAGACCTTAAAAGTGAGAATTTCACGCAAGTTCAGCAGTTGGTCGCTAGTTCTGAGGTATTTGAAAACCTTATCAACAAAGCTACATCAACATAAAAAGGCAACCAAGGTATTAGCTGCCTTTTTGAGATATTTTTTTCATTGTTTTCGGAAGAGCTTTACTAATTTCGGTAGGCAAGACAAGGTAGTTTTCTTGAGCTAGTTCTTGCGCAATAGCTGAATGAAGGTGAGTTGCTGCCACCACTCTCTCATAGAGACTGACTTGGTGAAACTGACCTGCAAAACCTGCAATCATCCCAGCCAGAGTATCTCCCATCCCACCAGTTGCTTGATAGGGACCTCCAACCTGTAACTGATAATATTCAGACTGACCAGCTTTCCAGATACGAGTCGCTGAACCCTTCTCGACTAGAATCGTCCTTTGAGGAAAAGCAGAAAGAGCCCTAGCAGTCGCCTCTGTATTTTGATGGTCAAGAACTATACCAGACAGTCTTTCCCATTCCTTTTGGTGGGGGGTTAGGATGAGCTGACTAGATGGGAATGTCAAATGAGCTTTTGCTAAGATGCCCAAAGCACCGCCGTCTACAATCAAAATCTGGTCTTTTCTAAGGCTGTCACAGACCCGTTTTACAAGTTCTTCTCCAAATGCATCCTCTCGCAAACCCGGACCTAACAAGACAACTTCTGCCTTTTCCAACTGCTCTTTTAACAATTGCTGGTCTTGAAGAGAAAATGCCATGGCCTCAGGTAAAAGACTGTGCAGAGCCGGAATGTTCTCCTTATCCGTACCAACAGTCACCAAACCTGCCCCACTTTTGACAGATGCAATAGCTGACATGATGATAGCTCCCCCATAAGGATAGGTCCCTCCCAGCAAGAGCAGGCGCCCGTAATCTCCTTTATGACTGTGACGAGAACGTTCAATAATGACTTTTTCTAGTAAAGCTTGATCAATCACTTTCATCGATTTTTCCTCAACTATCCTTTATCTGATTGTTTTAAAACAACTTGATAGACTTTCTTAGTCCACTCTTCTAAGTCTTCTCCAGCATAGTCAAGATAATGCACCCTATCTTGTATTTTAGTTGGAATAATATTTTCAAATTGGCACTTATTATGAGTTGGAATAATGCAAATATACAACTCACTTAATAAATTAAGCATGTCCTTAATTTTTGCAACATGGTAACCATCAAAAATATAACCAGGAACTTTAATCAAATCTGTATAGATAAAATGAAAACTTACTCCAGGAATAAACTTGTCTTGTAATTCTTCCTCTGAAGGAGCTCGATCTAATAAACGCTCCATCGCCAATCGATAACCAGAACTTGTATTTGACCATCCTAACATGACATAGTCAAAATAATCTTTCGGATCAGATGCAGCATTTCGACTATCCAAAACCAACTCCTCAGCACCTTTCCCAAAAGCTTTTACAGCAGATAAGAGCTGGCCTGTTTTAAAAATAGAAATCGCTGCATCTATAGTCGTAGTATGACTACAGTAGTCTGAAGTCACTAACTTCTTATGTAGATCATAAGTCGAAGCTACTCTTTTATCTGTAGGGATAAATGGTGGAAGAAAGAGATGCTGACAGATGTAATCTAAAATTTCTTCTTTTAAACAAGAATCAGCACACTCAATACTTGTTTGACGTTTATGAAGTTTTTCGTAAGCTATAAATTTAGCAATTTTTTCTAATTCCCACTCTTGAATATTTGGATAATCAATTAGTGCTAAGTAGTATATTCCATCCCATTGTAAACTATATTCCCCATTATAAATTTTTAAAATCATCTAATCACCTCACTCCATTATACAACAAAAAGGTACACACCTTGCAATTTGGATTACTATTTTTCTGTCTAACTTTTGGGGTACAATTCACCTCTCTTGCTTACACCTATATAAAACTGGAGAAGACCATGATTGTCTTCTCCAGTTTTTAGATGCCATCAACTTACAATAGTTGAAAAAGAAACCAATTTTTAATCATCGACTAATATCTACAAATAGGATGTCATTAGACGCTGAGACTAATCTTCTTTGAGTTTTGCAGTTAATAAAGCTGCTGACAAGGCCAAGGTAACACCTGCCAAGAAAACAGCTGTTTCTGACTGTTTTTCACCAGTTTCTGGCAATCTCTTGTCTTCCTTAGCAACTTGAACTGGTGTTTCTGGAGTCTGAACTTTTTCTAACGAACTTAGTTTAAACTCTGGTTTTTCTACTGTCGGTGCTGGTTGATTACCTACTGTAGCTAGAATACCACGGTACTCTGGAAGTTTATGTTCTAGAGCCATTACAGCATTAACGCCACCCTTAAATTCAGGTTTCTCAACACTTGGTACTGCTTGATCTCCTACTGTGGCTAGAATTCCTGTGTATTCTGGAACTTCATTTACTGCTGCTTCTACAAAGTTAGCACCTCCTTTGAATTCTGGAACTTCATTGACTGGAGCAGGCTCCTCGCCTTTACTACTTGAAATAGATGCTTTCACTCCTACTTCAACAATGCGATCCTGAGCCTTTCTTTCTTCAGAATGAACAAGACTTCTAGTAGTACCCAAAACTTGAATATAGTCAACTTTTTCTCCATCTTGTCCTTCAGAAACGATACGACGTTGACCTTGAGCAAGTTCAGGGTTTTCACGAATAACTTCTTTAAACGGAAGCGGAGTCTTTTCAATTTCCAAACTTGGAGTTTCTACTACTAAGTTCTTAACGCCTTCTGTTGGTGTTGTTTGGAAGGTAGACTTAAAGTGTAAACGATATTCTTTCACCAGATTTCCATCTTTGGAAACAAGACGAACCAGTGTTGGAAGATTGGCATTTCCAGAATCCACAACTGTAACTACTCCATGTCCACTAGTTGTTGCAGTGACTTTTGGTTTTGAACCCATTGTTGTTAGAGTGTAATCTGTCACATTTGGATCAAAGTTTTCCAATGCTTTTCCGTCGATCGAAATAGTCGCTGATGGTGTTTCCACTTCTGCTCCCTTGCCTGCAGAGTAGGCTGTAAATTCTACAAGTGCAAGACCATTGGTAGTAGCCTTACGAGTCATGCGAGCACGAATTGCTGTCGTTTGAACCGGATCAAAATTAAACTCGATTGGTTTACCAGCTACTAATTCTCCAGAAGCTTTGTAAGGAATAGGTGCCCAATTTTCTGCCTTGTTGAATGGATGGTCAGCATTTTCTTCATAACGAGAAATCGTACTTGGTTCTGTAAAGGCAGGGCCAATATATCTTTCTAGAACCATTTTCTCTGGGGCATCTGTTCCACTATCTTTAAAGAACTGAATAGCTACTTTTCCAATAGATTGGGTGGCAATTTTACCGTCCTTCTTAAAGAGTAGTCCGACAGAAGTTTCTTCATTTTTCGGAGTACGAGACCAGTTTGTCCAACGTCCATCTTCATTGTATTTTCCATCATTGATATAGAAAATTCGATCATGTGAAGCTGCTTGTGTATCGTTCGTTGTCGAAGCAAAGGCTTTAGAATCCGTTTCATTGTTGCTTGGATTTTCTGAAATGACTTGATTTCCTTTAGAAACAACTGTCACCTGCATTTTAGTCGTTAGATTTGTACCAATGACATGACCGGTAATTTCAAATGTTCCCTCATGCTCTGTTGCATGTTCAGGAATAGCATCCCATTTCACTGCCAGTTTATCTGTAGTCCAAGTAGTTGAAGTTGGGTAATAAACAGTGACTTCTGAAGGAAGTTGAAGAGCATCTCCAACATTCAAGATTTTAGCACTATTTTCTGCAGCAAGAGGTTGACTAGTTTCTCTCTCATCATTGCGGAAGATTCTATATTCTTTCAATACCGTACCATCTTCTGCTTTTAAGATGAGACGTGTTGCACCTTTTGGACTGGTTGCAGGAACAACTGTTACCAAACCATTATTGCTAGCTGTTGCAGTGATTTCTTTGCTAGATTGAGGAATATAGTAATCGGTCTTAGATGGATTAAAGTGTTCAAGATCCTTGCCATCTACCTTGATAGAAATCTCTGAACTTGTAGAGCTTACTACCTTGTTTCCAAGGACAGTTAGCTCTGTCAGACCAACACCTGAAGTTCCATCAGCCTTCTTCATACGAATACGAACAGCATAGGTTTCTACCTTGTCAAATGTGAAGTGATTTGTTTGAGTTGCAGATAGCTGACTTGGAGCATGTAAGTTTTCAACTGCTTTCCAATTGTCTGGATTGTTAAATGGATGATTGCTAGCTCGTTGCGCATGACTGACATCACTTGGTAAATCAGGAATTTCTTTACCTACATAATATTCAACTACATATTCTTTTGGAAGACCAATTGCTCCATCAGTATAGAAATCAACCGACAAATTGTTGACAAAACGTTTCGTCAAGTCTCCTGAATTACCAAATAAGATAGAAGCCCAGTCATTATCAGTATTTGTTCTCCAAGTTGTCCATCTATTTTTAGTATCTGATGGCGTTCTTGATACAGTCAAGTCGTTCAAGGTATTGGCTGAATCATCTCCACCTGTATTGGATACAATGGCAGCTGGTAATTGTGAACCTGTCCATTGTTTAGAGATATTATTTCCAGCAACCACTTGACTAGACACTCGAACATGAGCTTTAGTTGTCAGATTGCTACCTACTAAACGACCATTGATTTCATAGACCCCTTCAGTTTGACTAAAGTTAGCTGGAACCTGATCCCAAACAACATCTTTGTAGATAGTTGTTCCGTTAGAATGGTAAGTCCGGACATTGGCTGGCAATTGAACCGTCTCACCCTTAGGTACTGTGAGGCTGATTTCCTCTGAAACTTGCAATCCTTCAACCGTTACAGTCGCTTGTGCTTCGATATCTGTACCTTCCACATGTCCTTTAAGCGTAAAGCTATGATAGTGCCCCAACTCTTTTTCATCTACCTTATCCCAAGTTACAGATACTTTGCGTGGTAAGCCCTTATCAAATTCTGCTCCAACTTCTTTAGGTAGATTCGGTTGCTGATTGATGTCTGTAGAAACAGATACAGGATGCAGTTTCACAATCTTCTTGTTAACTTTATTTTCTTTAATCACTACTTCAGTAGTTAAAGATTCTGTTTTCTCTGTTTGATTATCGATTCGAGGTGTCAAAGTCACTCTTCCCTTAGTATAGAGCAATAGATTCTGACCATTCACCTCAAGATGTCCCCCATCAGATGATTTAGCTTCTAAGTGAATATCTGAAGCCGAAAATTCTGTTTGTGAACCATCCTCATAACGACCAATGACGTGATAAGTTAATACTTGATCTTCAGTGGCAGTTTCTTTTCCTTCTACAACCACTTCCAAACGTTTCAAAGCAGGAGCTTCCTTCACAAACTGAATTAAGTAAGTTTGAACCAAGTCACCCTTTTGGTCACTCAAGAAGAGAGAAGCCTGATAACCATTATCAGCAGAAGCTTGCTGAACAGTTACTTGATATCCGGTACTCTGAGCTCCAACACTTGGAATTGTTCCAGTGTAAGGAAGAGATACACGGTAATAGGTCTTGCCAGACTCAAAATTCTCAAGAGCTTTATCCCCAACAGTAAGTCCTGTAATGCTACTTGTTGTTTCCTTACTACTTGCGATAAAGGTTGCAGTCACTTCACGGTCGTCATCTACCAATTTACCAGTAGCCTCCGTACGTCCACCTTCCTTGTTCAAAGCAGCAGGGTCTTTCAAGGTCCAAGAAACAACATCAGTATCAATCAAGCTACCATCTGTCAGAACAGCAGTGACCGTTTTATCCAAATCAGCAGCATTCGTTCCAACTGGGACTGTAGCAACTTTTGGTAACCATCTATCTAAAGCAATCACTTTAACAAGTGCCTCAGCTGGGGTTTCCAAACCTTCCACTCGTCCAGAGACTTTCTTTTCACCTGCACTTGTAAGCAAGTCTGATGGCACGTCCCATGTTACAGTCTTTTCCTCAACACTACCATCGCTATAAATAGCTGTTACTGTTTGAGGCAATTCAGGATTTGTTGTCACGTCAGTTGTTGCTTTTACAGGAGCAAAGGCTACAAAGTGACGGTTTTCTTTCTTACCAGACACAGTTGCGACTGTTGCGCTATCAGAAGTTAAACCAGCAGAATCTGCATAAAGAGTAAATTTACCTTCTTTTTCTGTTGATTTTACAATGACAACCCCTTTACCATTGAAAGCACGTCTTTGCCATGTTCCATCTGCTTGAGCTTTGTAGCGTTCACGACTAGCTTGTTCTCCATTATCCACACCAACGATTTGTCCCTGACCATGAAGATTGAAATGAACAAGATTGTTAGCTGTTGGAACCACATTCCCATCACCATCAACAATTTCGTAATGGATGTAGGATAGGTCTTTTCCATCTGCAGTGATAACATGCTCTTCTTTAGTCAGACGAACTCTTGCTGGCTCCCCAGCAGTTGTCACACTATCACGCGCAATTTCATTCCCATTTTCATCTCGAGCAATCGCAGTCAGTGTACCTGGTTGGTATTTCACAAGCCACTCAAGATACAATTCACTTGGTTTAGCCCCCTCATGATATGGACGTCCATCTTCTGTCGTTTTCTTAGTAAATTCCTTTTTACCAAGTGACTCTCCATTTAAGAACAATTCGACGCTTGCAGCATTTGAGAAGGTACGAACCGGAACCTTTCCATCAACCAGCATCTTGCGTTCCTTAAGGGTCTCTTCAGTCCAGTTCCAATGTGGTAAAATGCGAACAGTTGGCTTTTCTTTAGCACTATACCATTCACTACGGTAAAGGTAGAAATCATTCTTTGGTAAACCAGCTGTATCAATAATACCAAAGTAAGAGCTCTTGACAGGTGTACTATCTTGGTTATGCCATGGAGTCGGTTCTCCAATATAGTCAATTCCTGTCCAGATAAATTGTCCAGCATAGCCAGCACGATCACGGTCAAAAGTCCATGATTCAGTAGCTGTTCTTCCCCATCCAACACGGTCATTACCATAGTCAGATTGTTCATAGTGACGATTTGGACGATTGTCATGTCCAAGGATTTGAGCAGGGTTATAATAAGAATCACGCGTTCTAGTAGCTGAAGAGGTTTCAGAACCATAAATGAGCCAGTCTGGATGAGCACTACGAACCGCATCATAAAAACGTTCACCATAGTTCATACCGACAGCATCCATGATTTCTGCGAGTTTCAAGAAATCACCTGTCGCTGCACGACTAAATTTATTTTCACCCATGGTGACATAACGTTCAGTATCAATCGCCTTGATAATAGCCTTCAGACGTTTAGCTGTCTCGATAGAACGAGGACTACCATTTGCCTCCTCTACCTCATTTCCAAGAGACCACATGACGATAGACGGATTGTTCTTATCACGTTCTACCATTGTTCTGAGATCAAAATCAGACCACTTCTCACCCTTCTTAGCCTCCGGATGAGTTGCATCTTGATCAAAGAACCGTCCATAGTCGTAAGTCTTCTTGCCACCATACCAAGTATCAAAAGCTTCCTCTTGAACCAAGAGACCTAAACTAGCTGCAGCATCAAGCAACTGAGGACTCGCTGGATTGTGGGTTGTTCGAATAGAGTTAACCCCCATATCTTTCAAGAGTTTTAATTTACGATAGGTAGCCTTATAATTCTCTTCTGCCCCCAAGGCTCCATTGTCATGGTGAATACTTACTCCGTGGAATTTCATGCGTTCACCATTCAGAGAGAAACCTTCCTCAGCAGTCCAATTGAAATAACGGTAACCAAATGTATCTTCTGTTACATCAACTAGTTGACCTTCTTTATAAACCTTTGTTTTCAACACATACAGTTGAGGATGATAACTTTTTGTCGTCCAAAGAGTTGGTTTATTAACTAGGATTGTTTGTCTGAAATCTGCAGTTTCATTTTCTGCTAAATTCTTCGTTTCAGAGCGGACTAATTCTGAAACAACCTTACCTTCCTTAGTAAAAATTTGTTGTTCCACAAAGACTTTAGCAGCCTTCTTATCCGTATTTTTAATCTTACTTTGAACCTGTGTTTCAACATTCCCTTCTTTTTGCTCAGCAAGTTTTGGAGTAGTGATATGATTACCATTTTCGGCAACATGGACTTTATCACGATAACTCAGGGTTACATCACGATAAATCCCACTTCCTGAATACCAACGACTACTTGGTTGCTTATTGGTCACTTGAACAGTAATTGAATTTTCACTACCATCCTTGTTTAAAAATTCTGTGATATCATATGAAAAATGATTATAGCCACTTGGATAATGTCCGACAAATTTACCATTTACATAGACTTTTGAATCCATGTAAACCCCATCAAAATTGATACGAACATCCTTATTCTTGTCAGCTTCATTTAATGTGAAAGTCTTACGATACCAAGCTGTTCCACCATTTAACTGGCCACCCTCATTACGCGCGGGAGATTTGTGATCAAAGTCAAAATAAATACTCCAATCATGAGGAAGATTCAATTTAGACCAATCATGAACATCCACATCTTTTTTTGAAAAATCTCCTTGGGCATTTAGTTTAAAATACCAATCTTTATTAAAATCTTGTTTTCGTTCCGATAATAGCTGTTTTTCCTTTTCAACTTCGGCTTTGTTTGACTCTCTAGACAGCACTTGCGATTTTTCAGAAGAAGATTTGATCTCTGTGTCTGCTTTCACTTGGTCCTTTTCAGAAGTTTTTTTAGAATCCTCTTTTACTTCTGTTCCAGCTTTTACTGCAGATTCAACAGGCTTTGGCTTTGCCTCTTCAGATTTCTGTTTGTCCTCAACCTTAGTTCCTTCTTCTACTTTATTTGGAGTTTCCCCTTTAGGACTAACCAATTCACGACTACTCTCGTTAGTAGGTTCTGTATCCTTAGTCACTTTGTCTTCTGCCGATTCAGCTTTTGGTTTTACAAACTCACGCCCACCATTCTCATCAGCCTTTGCAATAGCAGCTACCACATCATCGGGAAGCTTATCTAAAGGTTGAGCTTGATGAACAGTTGTTTCTTCTGTTTTAGCATTGGATGAATCCACCTCCTCAGCTTGTACAGCAGAAATACCAAATATACTAGCCCCAATCATTACAGATGCCGCACCTATTGCAAATTTACGAATGCTATAATGACAACGTTTATCAAAAAGTCTTTTGTTCATTAAAATCCTCATTTCTTTTTCTTGATACAAAGTAAGCGTTTACTTTATTTTAAAAAATAACCTCCTTCTGAATACACAAACAAGTACCAAGTTTTATAATGTATTTTATATATTAAATATATCAAAAGGCACCTTAAATTGCAATTATTTTCCATTAATTTAACCCAATAAAATGATATATAAGAA
This sequence comes from Streptococcus sp. GMD5S, assembly GCF_000298715.2. Classification (GTDB taxonomy): domain Bacteria; phylum Bacillota; class Bacilli; order Lactobacillales; family Streptococcaceae; genus Streptococcus. The sequence goes on along the minus strand of NZ_AJRG02000003.1, from coordinate 50,387 downwards.
GGGGTCATTTAAAAGGAATAGTTGCAATGAAAATAGCTTTCGGTTCTAGACTCTTTCTACTACAAATTGAATTCCATTAATATCTTTTTCAAACTTCAAATTTATAGTTTATAGACTGCATTACTCTACATAAAAAGAAGGCGAACCTCCTTCTACACTATTTTCCCTTAAATTCCGCAAAGGTCTGTAAGATTTTGGCTGCTACTGCTAGAGAAGGAGCTCCTTTTAGCTCTAACGTTTCATCTGCATATGGAGTAAGACCAGTAAAATCTCCAATCTGGACAGAATAGAGAGACGTCTTAAACAGTTCAATATCGTTTTGGTCATTTCCAAAAGCGATGAAGTTCTCCCCACACAACTTTTCAACAGTTGTCGCCTTATGAGTATCCAAGGGATTAACATAAAGGCACTTTTCATGTGCATGATAGGAGAGATGAGCCTGTCCTAGTCTTTCTAGCTGACCAAGCAGATCATCAAGCAAATCCTCGTGGTCACCCATATAAACGACTACCTTAATCGGAGTCCCCAAGTCCTCGAGTTTCTGATGACGAGCCACCTTTAGGGGATCCACACTGGAAATAAATGGAATCTTCTCTACAATCTGACCACTATAATCAAAGCAATCATCTACAAAGAAAGGGAGATTATAAGTCTGGCAATAATCCACTAGCGCCTGATACACTCTAGCATCGAGATTTCTTTCGAAGATAGCCTTCCCCAGATGATAGGCCACGCCACCATTCAACCCTATGACCAAGCGCTGGCTGAGTTCAGGTCCTAATAAACCCAAGCAATCCCGATAAGAGCGGGCTGAGGCAAACACAAGCTCATGCCCATAATCTTCAGCCTTTAAAAGAACCTGCTGAATCTCCTCATCTATGGTCATGTAGTCAAAAGATAGCGTTCCATCCAGGTCAAATACGAATTTCATCTTCCTAGTCCTCGTTTAGTGTTCGAAGCGCTGCCTGATAGGTTTGCTCCATTAGCATGGTAATCGTCATAGGACCAACTCCACCCGGTACAGGTGTGATGTGGCTAGCAAGTGGTGCAACAGCATCATAATCAACATCTCCACAAAGCTTGCCATTTTCATCTCGGTTCATCCCAACGTCAATGACAACCGCTCCCGGTTTGACAAAGTCAGCTGTCACAAACTTAGCACGACCGATTGCAACCACAAGAATATCCGCCTTAGCAGCAACCTTAGCAAGATGATGGGTGCGTGAGTGGGTCAAGGTCACAGTCGCATTCTTGGCTAAAAGAAGTTGGGCCATCGGTTTTCCAACGATATTTGAACGACCGATAACAACCGCATTTTTACCTTCTAGATCAATCCCATATTCATGAAACATCTCCATAATTCCTGCAGGTGTCGAAGGAATCATAACCGGATGACCAGACCATAGACGACCCATGTTTAGGGGATGGAAACCATCCACGTCTTTTTCGGGGTCAATGGCTAATAAAACTGCCTCTTCATCGATATGTTTTGGCAAAGGTAATTGAACCAAAATCCCATGCCAAGCTGGATCTTGATTGTATTTGGCAATCAAGTCTAACAATTCCGCTTGGGTAATGGTCTCTGGAACTCGCACGACTTCACTACGGAAGCCAGCAGCGAGAGCTGACCGTTCCTTATTGCGAACGTAGACTTGGCTGGCAGGATTGTCCCCCACCAAAATCACTACCAATCCTGGAACTAGACCTGTTTCTTCTTTTAGTTTAGCCGTCTTCTCAGCCAACTGTCCTTGTAACTTAGCCGCAAGAGCCTTCCCATCGATAATCTGAGCCATATCTCTTCTCTTTTCTATCAAATATCCTCTATTATATCAAAAAATAACTCGCCATCCTAACACTTCTTGCCTAATGGACCCTATAGTCTGAAACTATAAGAAAAAGCCCTTATCGAGCTTTTATGCCTATTTATACTAGGTAAACTTGTTATGCTTTCTTTTTGACTTTTGGAGCCGGTAAGACTTCATACATCTCCTTGATTAATCTGATTAGACATGATTTATCTTCAATGTCTTCTATCAAAATCATCTCCTTAGCTCCTTCATAAGGACGTTCAAGCCTAGTCTGTCCCAGTTGATCCATGACCAGCTTCACAGGCTTCAGTAACAGACGATTATCATAGATTCCCCCAATAATCTTCCCACGATAATAAAGGATATACTCTCCCATCATTGGACGATAACTCATCTCCTCTAGCTCTGATAGCTGTTCGAGAATAAAATTTAAATATTCTTTACTGGAAGCCATGATGCCTACTCCATTTCTTCTAAAAATGAGGTATTACAAAACCTTACTCAAAAATTCCTTGGTCCGTTGTTCTTTTGTTTGATCGAAAATCTCCTCTGGTGTTCCATCTTCGACAACAACTCCATCCGCCATAAAGATAACACGGTCTGCTACCTCACGCGCAAAGCCCATTTCATGAGTCACAATCACCATGGTCATCCCTGACTTGGCAAGGTCTTGCATAACAGCTAGAACTTCTCCAACCATCTCAGGGTCTAGGGCTGAAGTCGGCTCATCAAAGAGCAAAACATCTGGCTCCATTGCCAGTCCACGTGCGATAGCAATCCGTTGTTGCTGACCACCTGACAAACTCTGTGGATAGGTCGTTGCCTTATCTGGCAAGCCAACTTTTTCTAACAGTTCCTGTGCTCTTTTCTTCGCAACTTCCTTGCTTTCACCTTTGGTTTTAATTGGTGACAAAGTGATATTTTCCATCACTGTCATATTGGGAAAGAGGTTGAATTGTTGGAATACCATACCCATCTTTTCACGCATGGCAAAAAGGTCATTTTTCTTATCTGTGATATCAACTCCTTCAAAGATAACCTTACCTTTACTTGCTTCTTCAAGTAGATTCATCGAACGAAGGAGGGTTGATTTCCCGCTCCCTGACGGACCGATAATGACCACAACTTCTCCTCGTTTAATCTCAAGGTTGATGCCTTTTAAAACTTCATTTTTCCCAAAAGACTTATGTAGTTCTTCAATTTTAATCAAGGTTTCTGTCATTATTTCTTGTCTCCTTGTCCAATATGTTTTTCAAATGCTTTCAACGCCACTGTCAAAACAGAGGTCATAATCAAGTAATAAAAGGCTGCAAATAAAAGGGGAGTCAACGGTAAATAAGTTGTTGTTGCTACTGTCGTTGCACCATTCCACAACTCCATCACCCCAATCGCCGACAAGAGGGAACTATCCTTGATAATGGTGATAAATTCATTTCCTAGAGCTGGAAGAATATTTTTGATAGCTTGTGGCAAAATGACATAACGCATGGCATTTTTCGGACGAATACCAAGAGAGTAAGCAGCCTCTAACTGCCCTTTAGGAACCGCATTGATCCCCGCACGAACAATTTCTGAAACGTAAGCTCCACTATTCATAGAAATAATCAGAATACCAGGAATCAAACGAGAAAGATCAACTCCTAAAATTCCCACTTGGATAGTCGGAGCATTGATATGCATAAGAGCAAAGGCAATCATAATCTGAACCATCATCGGAGTACCACGGAAGATCCAAACATACACATTCGCAAACCAAACGAGCGGTTTAAAGCGTGATCGCTGAGCAAAGGCCAGTAACACACCTATAATGGTCCCTAAGCAGACAACAAGGATGGAAATCAATACGGTAATCAGAGCACCATAGTTAAAATATGGTAAATACTTTGGTAAAAAAGAAAAATTCATATTCAATCAACTTTCTATGTATTAGATTGTATGATTATAACATGAATTGAATTAAAATTCAATCCTTTTTCCCTAATTTTAACAATTAACTTGATAGAATGGAGAAATAGAGAGAAATCACAGTTTTTTTCTAGTCAACTACCTCTTGTTTATGGTAAAATAGAAACGATAAGAAATGGAGGAGAATCAAAATGGAATCACATTTGGTTAGAATCATTAACCGCCTAGAAGCAATGACAAAAGATGGTGGAAATCTAAAACGTAATTTTGAACGTGAAGGTGTTGTTGTCGCAGAAGTTGCATACAGCCACGACGAAGAAAATGGATCACTCTTCACCCTTCGCGATGTAGAAGCTCGTGAAACTTATACCTTTGATAGCATTGATTTGATTGCAATGGAGATCTACGAACTCCTTTACTAATATAAAAACAACGGGCAGTAAGGCCCGATAAATGAGAATCCTTTTTGTCACCACAAATGGGATTTTTTCTTACCTTCAATGTCGCTGGATTCTCCATGAATCCCTCTTTTAAAAACGACCACTTCCCAATCTTTTTACTTGCTTTACACCTTAATCATGCTATAATGAGAGTATAAAACTTTGACTATTCTTGACCTTTTTCTTAGACCAAGAATAAGAATGAAATGAGGTAGATGTATGCTCTGTCAAAACTGTAAAATAAACGACTCAACAATTCATCTGTATACCAATATCAATGGACAGCAAAAGCAAATTGATCTCTGTCAAAATTGCTATAAAATTATCAAAACAGATCCAAATAATACCCTCTTTAAAGGAATGACTGACTTAAACAATCATGACTTTGATCCTTTCGGCGACTTTTTCAATGATTTGAACAATTTCAAACCTTCTTCTAATAACGTCCCTCCAACTCAATCTGGTGGGGGATATGGAGGAAACGGTGGTTATGGACCTCAAAACCGTGGCCCACTTCAAACACCTCCTAGCCAAGAAAAAGGACTCCTAGAGGAATATGGTATCAATATTACTGAGATTGCTCGTCGGGGAGATATTGACCCTGTTATCGGTCGAGATGAGGAGATTATCCGTGTTATCGAAATCCTCAACCGTCGAACCAAGAACAATCCTGTCCTTATCGGAGAACCAGGTGTTGGTAAAACAGCTGTTGTGGAAGGTCTAGCTCAGAAGATTGTCGATGGCGATGTCCCCCATAAACTCCAAGGCAAGCAGGTCATCCGTCTGGATGTGGTCAGTCTAGTCCAAGGAACAGGGATTCGAGGCCAATTTGAAGAACGTATGCAAAAACTCATGGAAGAAATCCGCAAACGCGAGGACATCATCCTCTTTATCGATGAAATCCATGAAATTGTTGGTGCAGGATCTGCTGGCGATGGCAATATGGATGCAGGAAATATCCTCAAACCAGCCCTTGCCCGTGGTGAATTGCAAATGGTCGGAGCCACTACTCTCAATGAATACCGCATCATTGAAAAAGATGCCGCCCTAGAGCGACGTATGCAACCTGTCAAGGTAGATGAACCAACTGTCGAAGAAACCATTACCATCCTCAAAGGGGTTCAAAAGAAATACGAAGACTACCATCACGTCAAGTATACTGATGCGGCTATAGAAGCTGCTGCAAATCTATCCAATCGCTATATCCAAGACCGCTTCTTGCCAGACAAGGCTATTGACCTGTTGGATGAAGCTGGTTCTAAGATGAATCTGACACTGAACTTTGTTGATCCTAAAGTGATTGATCAGCGCTTGATTGAGGCTGAAAATCTCAAGGCTCAAGCTACACGAGAGGAAGATTTTGAAAAGGCTGCTTATTTCCGCGATCAGATTGCCAAGTACAAGGAAATGCAGAAAAACAAGGTGACCGATCAGGATACTCCAATCATCACCGAGAAAACAATCGAACATATCATTGAGCAGAAAACCAATATCCCTGTTGGAGAACTCAAAGAAAAAGAACAGTCTCAGCTTATCCATCTAGCAGACGACCTCAAGGCCCATGTTATAGGTCAAGATGAAGCTGTCGATAAGATTGCCAAAGCCATCCGTCGTAATCGTGTTGGACTTGGAACTCCTAACCGGCCAATCGGAAGCTTCCTCTTTGTCGGACCAACTGGTGTCGGTAAGACAGAACTCTCTAAACAACTAGCCATTGAGCTCTTTGGCTCTGCTGACAGCATGATTCGCTTTGATATGAGTGAATACATGGAAAAACACAGTGTGGCTAAATTAGTCGGTGCCCCTCCAGGTTATGTTGGCTATGATGAAGCTGGTCAGTTAACGGAAAAAGTTCGTCGCAATCCTTACTCACTCATCCTTCTCGATGAGGTCGAGAAAGCCCACCCAGATGTCATGCACATGTTCCTTCAAGTCTTGGACGATGGTCGTTTGACTGATGGGCAAGGACGCACAGTTAGCTTTAAGGATGCTATCATTATCATGACCTCAAATGCGGGTACTGGTAAGGCCGAAGCCAGCGTTGGTTTTGGAGCTGCTCGTGAAGGACGTACCAACTCTGTTCTCGGTGAACTCGGTAACTTCTTTAGTCCAGAGTTTATGAACCGTTTTGACGGCATCATCGAATTTAAACCTCTCAGCAAGGACAACCTTCTCCAAATCGTCGAACTCATGCTAGCGGATGTCAATAAACGCCTCTCTAGCAACAATATCCACCTCGATGTGACAGACAAGGTCAAGGAAAAGTTGGTTGACTTAGGTTATGATCCAAAAATGGGGGCACGCCCACTCCGCCGTACCATTCAAGACCATATCGAGGATGCCATAACAGACTTCTACCTTGAAAATCCAAGTGAAAAAGACCTCAAGGCAGTTATGACAAGCAATGGCAATATTCAAATCAAATCTGCCAAAAAAACTGAGAAAACAGAAGAGATTGCTTCTGAAATAGAAGAATAAAACGACCTAACAGGTGCAGGAAGTCTAACAATTTCTGCACCTTTTTTACTAAAATAACTGTAAATTCTTGACAGCTAGCCCCTCGTCCATTATGATAATAATAAAGATACTAGAGAATGAGGAAAATGCAATGGCAAACCCAACTTTTGGTGAAAAAAAAGAGAATGTGACCTACCAGCACCGCTATGGTGTTTACGCAGTTATTCCTGATCCTGAAAAAAAACAAATCGTTTTAGTTCAAGCTCCCAATGGTGCTTGGTTCTTGCCAGGTGGAGAGATTGAAGCGGGAGAAGACCATCAAGAAGCACTGAAGAGAGAACTCATCGAAGAACTCGGTTTTACTGCTGAAATTGGAAGCTATTTCGGACAAGCTGATGAGTATTTCTACTCTCGTCACCGTGACACCTACTACTACAATCCAGCTTATCTCTACGAAGCCACTTCTTTCCAAAAAATACAAAAACCTTTAGAAGACTTTAATCATATTGCTTGGTTTCCTATTGATGAGGCAATAGAAAAACTCAAACGTGGTGGCCACAAATGGGGAATTGAAGCTTGGAAAATCCAGCATGGAATTGACTAAAATACACGATTTTATCCAAAAAGTGCTATAATAGAGTTAGAAAATCGGAGGAACTATTATGAAGCTTATCAACACGACTAATTCACACTCGCAACTTGTTAAAAGCCAATTAGAAAGCACTGACGCAACGCTTGTTGAAGTCTATTCAGCTGGAAACACAGATGTGATTTTCACTCAAGCTCCGCTTCACTATGAAATCCTCATTTCCAACAAACACCGCGCTATTCGTGAACCGGAAATCGAAACCATCCAAGATTTCTTCATGAAACGCAAAATCGATAAAGATAATATCGATGAAGCTAATATCAAGACGCTTTATTCAGATAAATTGATTGAAATTTCTATTCCTACAAAATAAGAAAGCCAGCCATAAGCTGGTTTTCTTTTGCAAAAAAAGATTGGTAGTTTCTACCAATCTTTTATTTTTATTTCACAGCTTCTTTCAAAGCATCTACCTTATCCAAACGTTCCCATGGAAGGTCAATATCTGTACGTCCCATGTGTCCATATGCCGCTGTTTGACGGTAAATTGGACGTTTGAGGTCCAACATTTGGATAATTCCTGCTGGGCGAAGGTCAAAGATTTGACGAGCCGCTTTCTCAAGTTTGCTTTCAGCTACTGTTCCTGTACCAAAGGTATCGATACGGACAGAAACAGGTTGCGCAACACCAATAGCATAGGCCAATTGAACTTCTGCTTTCTTGGCAAGACCTGCTGCAACGATATTTTTAGCAATATAACGAGCTGCATATGAGGCTGAGCGGTCAACCTTAGTCGCATCCTTACCAGAGAAGGCACCACCACCGTGACGAGAGTAGCCACCATAAGTATCCACGATAATCTTACGACCAGTCAAACCGGAGTCTCCTTGAGGTCCACCGATGACAAAGCGACCAGTTGGGTTGATGAAAAATTTTGTTTGCTCATCCAAGTAAGAAGCTGGGATCACCTCTTTAATAACCTTGCTAATCACATCATTGTGAATTTGTTCATTGCTGACATCTGGATCGTGCTGAGTTGAAATCACGACTGTGTCCACGCGCACTGGACGGTCATTTTCATCATACTCAACAGTAACTTGTGATTTAGCATCTGGGCGAAGATAGCTGATTTCACCAGACTTGCGAAGTTCCGCCAAACGACGAACCAGTTTGTGACTAAGTGAAATTGGTAATGGCATAAGTTCTTCTGTCTCATCTACTGCAAATCCAAACATGAGACCTTGGTCACCAGCTCCAATCAAGTCCAGTGGATCTTGATCTGCATTCCCACGAACTTCCAAGGCTTCGTTAACACCTTGAGCAATATCTGGTGACTGCTCAACAAGTGACGGATGTACTCCTACCGTCTCCGCAGAAAAACCATATTCTGTATTGGTATAGCCAATCTCTGCAATGGTATCGCGAACCACACGGTTAATGTCCACATAGGCATTTGTAGATATTTCACCAAAAACGTGGACAGAACCAGTATAAACAGCTGTCTCAGCAGCAACGTGCGCTTCTGGGTCCTTTGCTAAAATAGCATCCAAAATCGCATCTGAAATTTGGTCTGCAATCTTATCTGGATGCCCCTCAGATACAGATTCAGACGTGAATAATTTACGTTCTGACATAAAAATGTCCCCCCTTAAAAAATATTGTTATAGAGTTACAAAGTACTGGTAAAAAATCTTATCCTCTACGGTTTCAACTCGAAAGAAAAATAGATCTTTCTACCACCTTATCGGGACTATATAACCTTATCATTATACCACTTTTTATTTTTTTTTGCAGTATTTTTAAAAATTCATAAAATGAAGTTAAAAAAAGGAGCCATTCAGCTCCAATTTTGTTCTTAAAATGTTTGGCGTTTGGCTTTACGCTCAGCACGGCCACGTGCACGATTTTCAGCACGCTTGGTTTTGCGACGTTTTTCATCCACCGCCCATTGAATCTTCTTCTTATAGCTTGGTTTGACTTTTTTCTTTTTCTTTTTAACCAAGCCAATCATTTCGATATCAAGCTTATCCTGCTTCTTTTCACGGTTGGCACGACGATCACGGTCATAGGTATCTTGGAACTCTCCGTCTTTGACCATCTTAGGAATAAACTTGATCCCTAATTTCTCCAACTCGCGGATATCCGAGTCATCGCTTGGCTGGTAAAGGGTAATAGCTGTACCAGGCAGTCCGTTGCGCCCAGTTCGTCCAACACGGTGAACAAAGAAAGACAAGTCTTGCGGAATGGCATCATTGATAACATGGCTGACCCCTTCAATGTCAATTCCACGCGCTGCCAAGTCTGTTGCAACAATGTACTCAAAATCCAGATTTTTCACCTGATTCATGATCCGTTTGCGTTCACGAGGAGCAATATCTCCATGAATCTTAGCTACCTTCAATCCTTGAGCAGTCAAGTAGGCATGTAACTCATCAGCACGCGTTTTTGTGTTAACAAAAATCATTGCCAAATAAGTCTGCATCAACTGAGTCAGCTGGTAAATTTGAGCGTTCTTGTCACGGCCCTTGGTAGAAATCAACCAATTATCGATCGTATCTGAGATAACTGTCTTAGTCTTGATTTTTTCCATGACAGGATTTGACAAGTATTTTTTCAAGAACGGTTGCAATTTTTGTGGAATAGTTGCTGAAAAGACCATGAACTGCAAGTCTTTTGGAAGGCTACCTGCAATCTTATCAACGGTTTCCAAGAATCCCATATCCAAGGTCATATCGGCTTCATCGACGACAAAGGTCTTGGCCTTGTGAATAGCTAAATCACCAGATTTGACCAAATCATAGATGCGACCTGGCGTTCCGATAACGATATGTGGTTGGTTGCTAGCAAGTTTTTCAATCTGACGCGCCTTATCCGTACCACCCACATAATTAACCACACGAACTTCGACATCTGAGTGAGCTGCAATCTGACGAGCTGCTTGGTAGATTTGAGTGGCCAACTCACGACTAGGTGCAGTAATGACTGCTTGCACACTATCGCTAGTTTCATCTAATTGCTGGAAAATTGGTAATAAGAAAGTATGAGTCTTTCCTGAACCAGTTTTTGACTCGCCCACCAAGTCACGACCTGCCAGTACAATAGGAATTAATTTTTCTTGTACCTCTGTTGGAGTTGTAAATTTTAACTCCTCCAAGGCTTCTACTATATAATTTTTAAATTGAAATTTCTTAAATGACATACTATCCTCGCTTCTATCCTTTCAATTATACCATATTTTGTCCCATTGCAGTAGTCCCATTTGAGTCTCAGTCCTGTAGTAAAGATTCAAGTAGATTAAAAGGTTGAAACTATCTGGTTCCAACCTCTTTCATTATTTCCAGGTCAATACAGCATTCAAACCATAATGATCGCTGACTTGTGGACTATTTTGACCATCAAAAACTACTTGTAAACTCTCTACTTCCAACTCTTTGGTCGTAAAGACGTAGTCGATTCGTAGTGGCTCGGTATTGCCTTTCCAACCATCAATTTCTGGTGGAACGGTGTAGCTACCACTTCTTTCTTTCGCAACTTCAAACGCGTCTTGTAATCCTAATGGGCTAGCTAAAATCGCTTGATAGCCTTCCTGACCAGCTGGATTATTAAAATCACCTGCTAAAATCAGAGGTTTGTTCAAATCTTTTAGTACAGCCTCAAATCGTGCCCATTCTTCTTGGAAACCTTTATCCCACCAAGAGAGATGAACGCTTGCAAGAGCCAGTTCCTTTCCTTCAACTTCTGTCTCAGCCAAGGCAACGCGACGAGTATGGTAGTCCGTTGGATCATCTACATCTGATACTAAAATCTCACGCGCCTTAATAGGTGTTTTGGATAAGATGGCTACGCCTTCATGGTAGCGGTCATAGCCAATATGATTGTAAGCCCAAGTCCAGTAGTAGCTTTTCCCTTTCTCAGCCAATTTTTCAACCAGGAGTCGGACATAGTGATCCTGATGAATGGGTTCTGCTGATGGTAAAGCTTGATAGTGATTATTAACCTCTCCCTCAGGCGAAGTCATTTCTTGATTAATTTCTTGGAAACAAATCAAATCATAGTCCTTATCGAGAATATCTTGGAGTAAGATTTGGAATTTTTCCTCTGCTTCCTTCTCCATCCAACTGTGAGTATTGAGTGTTAGAAATTTCATGCTTTTCTCCTAAAACAAGAGGTTGGAAAACAGCTTCCAACCCCAAGTATATTACAATTCTACTTTAGCAACTGCTGTTTTAGCTGCAAGAGAACCTGTTTGTTCTAATTTAACTGATTTGAGGACATCACCATTTGTGAAGACAACCACTGTTGATGTTTTGCGTCCTGCTTCTCGAATAGCATCCAAGTCAGCTGTAACAAGAAGATCACCAGCAGCCACTTTTTGTCCTTCAGAAACATGAACAGTAAATGGTTTTCCTTCAAGACTTACTGTATCCAAACCAATATGAACAAGCACTTCAAGACCTGAGTCAGTGACAAGACCAAGAGCGTGTTTTGTTGGGAAGATACTTGATACAGTACCAGTAACTGGAGATACAATGTTACCATTTGCTGGTTCTACTGCAAATCCATCACCCATCATTTTTTGAGCAAAAACTGGATCTTCCACTTGTTCCAAAGCAACAACTTGACCGTCAGCTACTGAGTAAACTTCCTCAGTTACACCTTTATAGTGTACAGTATTTTGTTGAGTTTCTGTCATTTGGCTTGGAAGAGTTTCAGGAATAATTTCACCTGAATCAAGGATATCTTGGATATCAGATTTCAATACGTCAGCTTTTGGTCCGTAGATAGCTTGGACACCTTGTCCTTTCATGACAAGACCCATAGCTCCTTCTGCTTTCCATTGTTCCTCAGTACCAACGCGATCTGCATCTTTAACAGTTACACGAAGACGAGTCATACATGCATCCACATCTACGATATTTGCACGACCGCCAAGAAGGTTAATGATATTTACGGCTTGAGAAGCTGCTGCAACTTTTGGAGTTCCAGGAGTTGCTTCTTCTGATGCTCCTTCAGCTGTTTCGTAGTTTCCGTTACGTCCTGGAGTTGCGTAGTTGAATTTTTTGATCATGAAGTTGGCAATGAAGTACATGATAACCGCAAAGAGAACAGTTACCCAGATAAAGTTAACGATATCCATACCAATACCAGCATTAATTGCCAATGGTGTACGAGTCAAGAATTCGATTGAACCGAATGAGTGGACACGAAGGTGAACAATATCTGCCATAGCAAAGGCAGCACCTTGAACTACTGAATAAACAAGGTAAAGCGGTGTTGCGATGAACATGAACATATACTCGATAGGTTCAGTAACCCCTGTCAAGAATGTTGCAAGGGCTGTCGCAATCATCATACCCTTGTATTGGTGTTTCTTGTCAGCATCAACATTGCGGTAGATAGCAACGATGACACCCATCAAGATACCAAATGAACCGATCATTTGTCCAACTTTGAAACGAGCTGGAGTGACTGTTGTAAGAAGGTGTTGGTATTGGTCAGCATTTGAACCTTTAAGGTTAACAAGGTCAGTTACCCATGCAAGCCAAAGTGGATCTTGACCAAATACTTGTGTTCCTTTTGCTGCACCAGTTAACACTTCGTATGTTCCACCAAGAGCTGTATAGTTCATTGGGATTGTCAACATGTGGTGAAGACCGAATGGCAAGAGCAAACGTTCCAAAGTACCATACAAGAATGGTGCAAGGACTGGAGCAGTTTCTTGTGAGTTGGCAATCCAAATACCGAAGTTGTTGATACCTGTTTGAACTACTGGCCAAAAGGCAGCAAGTAGAATTGCAGCAATAGCTGAACGAAGAATAACGACGAATGGTACGAAACGTTTACCATTGAAGAATGAAAGGGCATCAGGAAGTTTACGGAAGTTGTAGTATTTGTTATAAGCTGTTGCCCCAACAAAACCAGAGATAATCCCTACGAAAACCCCCATGTTAAGAGCTGGTGCCTCAAGAACGCTGATAAAGTAGTCAGCAACCTTGATTGAACCACCAAAGAAGGTATTAACCATTGCTTCAGGGTTTTTCAACATATCACCTGTAACACCGAAGATAGCACCTGTGATACGGTTAATCAAGATAAAGGCAAGTCCAGCTGCAAATGCACCACCTGCACGTTCTTTTGCCCAGCTTCCCCCAATAGCAAGGGCAAACAAGATATGAAGGTTACCGATAACCCCCCAACCAATTTGCTCAAGGATTCCACCTGTAATCACTAGAGGAGCAAGGTTTGGGTCAATCATCACGATTGATTTACCGATTGAGATCATCAATCCCGCCGCTGGCATAACGGCGATAACCACCATTAAAGCCTTACCGAATTTTTGCCAAAATTCGAAAGACAAGACATTTTTGAATGTAGCTTTCATCATTCAAATCTCCTTTATTTTATTTAGGCAAACGTTTTACGAAAACGTTTGCATTTGGTTATGTATTAATTATACCACTTTTATTTTTTTTGTAAAGGCTTTTATAAAAAAATTGTCTATTTTTTTAAAATTTAAAAAGGAAAAAGAGAAGTTTACAAAAACTTCTCTTTTAAATATGTATTATTTTTCTGATTTGTACTGCAATTTGCATTTAAATCCAACTAGATTTTCAAGAATCGACGCATCGAAATCCCTGAACCAATTGAACCAATAAAAATTCCGATTATAAATAATAGGACTGTCATCAGAGGGATAAACACATCTGGCGTAATCATTGACAAGTTTTGACCTACCAAAGATTTATTGACCGATTGATAAACCATATTGTAAACAAAGAATACAAGGACTGAAGGAATTGCTGCACCGAGCAAGCCAATAAAAGCACCTTCTAGCAAGAATGGACCACGGATATAGCCATTTTTCGCTCCTACAAGACGCATGATCTGAATCTCACGACTACGTGAAATAATGGTGATACGAATGGTATTGGAAATGAGGAAGACTGCGATAAAAATTAAGAGCCCTGCAATTACCAATCCCCAAACACGGATAAAGGAAGCTAGTTCAAAAAGTCGTTGAGTGTTGGCTCCACCATCTTGAACTTCTGAAACTCCCTCGATTTTCTTAGCTTCTTCAGCTACCGTTTTAACATCACTCGGAGAATTTGTGTCGACGATATAAGCATCATAGAGAGGGTTTGCATCCCCTTCAAAGACCTTCCAATCGTCACCCATTGTTTCCGTTAGTTTTTCGTACTGTTCTTCTTTACTTGAGAAGGTAACACTCTTAACAGCAGGTATAGCTTTCAAAGCATCATAGACCTTGTGGTAGTCATTGTTGGTAACTGTCTGACCTTCTTTTTCAATCGTTTCACTGTTATCAGCTACATCCTTACGAATGTAAACCATGACCCGAACGTTGTTTTCAATGTCGGTAGCCAGTTTTGCTGTATTAAAAATTACAGATGCAAACAGGGCAACGAGTGTTAAGGTAATCATAACCGAACTCACTGCTGCTACTGTCATCCAGCCATTTCGTTTTAAACTTTTTAATGATTCAAATAAATGGCGAAAAAATCTACTAATCATCGTATCCATATTCTCCTTTAGCTTCGTCACGAACGACACGGCCATTTTCAATGGCAATGACACGGTGGCGCAAGGTATTTACAATCTGGCTATTGTGGGTTGCCATCAAGACAGTAGTACCTTGGAGATTGATGCGTTCCAACAGATTCATAATTTCCCATGAATTATCTGGGTCCAAGTTTCCTGTTGGCTCATCAGCAATCAATACCTTAGGATTGTTGACAATCGCGCGAGCAATCGCAATCCGTTGCTGCTCTCCACCTGAGAGTTCATTAGGGAAAGAGCGAACCTTATGTTTCAAACCAACCAGGTCCAATACTTCCATAACACGTTTTTTGATGTTGCGACGGCTCTCACCGATTACTTCCATTGCATAGGCAATATTCTCATAAACAGTCTTCTTAGGCAAGAGTTTGTAATCCTGAAAGACTACCCCGACACTACGACGTAGCAGTGGGACATCTTTCTTCTTAATTTTAACTAAATTAAAGCCTGCAACTGTTAGGCTTCCTTTTTCAATCTTTACTTCTCGGTATAAAGCTCGAATAAAGGTTGACTTACCTGCCCCAGAAGGTCCTACGATATAGGCAAACTCTCCTGGTTCAATGGTAACAGATACACCACGCAGGGCAGTCGTTCCATTGTCATACTTTTTGACAACATCTCTCATTTCAATGATTGACATATGAGTTCCTTTCTATCTTAGCTGATTCGCCACTTGAGGTAGGCATCGATAAAACCATCAAGGTCTCCATCCATCACCTTATCTACCTGAGCAACTTCAAAGCTTGTACGATGATCTTTTACCATAGTATAAGGCGTGAAAACATAAGAACGGATTTGGCTTCCCCATGTGATTTCTTTTTTCTCACCTTTAAGGGAATCAACTTCCGCAGCTTTCTTTTCTTGCTCCATTTGATAGAGCTTAGCCTGCAACATCTTCATGGCACAATCTCTATTTCCATACTGGGTACGATCGACCGTTGATTGGACGACAGTTCCCGTAGGAATGTGTGTCAAACGCACACCTGTTGAAACCTTATTGACGTTCTGTCCACCAGCACCACCTGAACGGAAGGTATCCATTTTGATATCATCTTCACGAATCTCCACTTCGATGGTATCATCCAACTCAGGCATAACCTCTACGGATGTAAAGGAAGTATGGCGGCGTTTGGCAGAGTCAAATGGCGAGATTCGCACCAGACGGTGCACACCCATTTCCGATTTGAGAAGACCATAAGCATTAGGTCCTTCAAATGATAAAGTTACCGACTTAATACCAGCCTCATCACCTGCTTGGTAATCCAAGACTTCTACTTTAAAGCCTTTGGCATTTCCATAACGAGTGTACATACGAAGTAACATATCTCCCCAGTCCTGTGCCTCAGTACCACCAGATCCTGGATGGATTTCCAAGATGGCATTATTATGGTCATAAGGTTCTGACAAGAGAAGGGTCATCTCGTAGCTGGTCATCATCTTATCCAGTTCTGTCAACTGTTCGACCAGTTCATCATGGACTGACTCATCTTCTGCTAAAAAGTCCAATAAAATCTCAACTTCATCCTGCAACTCTTCCATTTTACGGAAGGTGTTGTAGGTGTTTTTTAATTCATTCAATTCTTGCGACGTTTTTTGGGCCGCGATATTATCGTTCCAAAAATCAGGTTCTGTCATCTTGTTTTCTAAGATGGCAATCTCTTCCTCTAAGCCTTCGAGGTCAAAGAGACCCCCTAAAAGAAGCTAATTTTTCACGATTTGCGTCAATTTTTTGACGAATTTCTGAAATGTCCATAGATACTCCTTTTCATATCGTTTTATTATACCATAATCTCTCATTTCTTTCCATATTTTGCTTTTCACCGCTTTTGACGGCAGAAGAAAAGAGGCTTTAAAGCCTCTTGTTTAAAGGACTTTGGCAGAGGTATGAGTAATCTCCTCCACTTGAATTCCTTCTTTTTCAAACTTTTCCTTTAATGCAGTCAAATCGATTTTTCCATCAATTTGAACTTCGATGACGACCTTGCCATCCTTACGTGGAATGTTTACAGTATGGGAAATATTTAAATCCTCTTCTACAATTAAAGCTACAATTTTCCCCAGTACTCCTACTTCATTTTCTGTAATGAAACGAACACGAATCCCCTCTTCTCCGTATCCGGCGATTTCCAAGAAAGCCTGAAAAACATCGCGATCTGTAATGACGCCGTAGACCTGATGATTGTCTACGACTGGTAATATCCCAATTTTATTTTTCAGCATCAGGTAGGTCGCATCTTCTAGACTAGCATAGCCAGAAACCGTCACGACATCTCGAATCATTACATCTTTTACTTTGGTTTTATTCAGAAGATAATTCATCTCATAGATAGAGAGACTGGTTGCTTTAGATGGGCTGGCTTCCGCGATGGTTCCTTCTGTTACCAATCCGACTAATTGATCGTTTTCGATAACAGGTAAACGGTGCAAACCTTGCTCGCGCATCAAATCTGCTGCGTGTGCTACAGTCGTATCTGGACTGATATAAACTACCTTACGGGTCATAAAATCTTTAACTGCCATGAGACTTCTCCTTCTATATTGCTACTTTTATTATACACTTTCTTAGAAAATCTATCAAACGCTTTCATCTCTTTTTCAAGATTTTGAATAATCTGAGAAGTTTGCATAAAATGCCAGTGTAAGTTAAAAGGGAACCGAAGTCCCCTCTCTTCTTAAATCGTAATAGTGTCTCGATCTTTTATCATATAACGTTTTAGAGGGCTAAGACTAGCTAACCAGTATAGTAGACCGCCAAATAGCGCAGTAAATCCGCTACCCGTTGTGATTAAAAAGATGGGACTTTGAATTTGTGCAGTTACAGGGTTGTAGACAAAAAGTACCGCTACCAATAAGGAGATAAATACGCAAGACAAGCCAACTAAGTTAAATCCTTTAGTAAACTCGTAGGCGTCATGCCCTTCAAGGAAATAGGCTGAACGCAAGTCGAGTTTTCGTTTTCTTAAGATAAAATAGTCGACAACAATCATACCAATAATTGGCCCCTGAATATAGGCGGCTAGGGAGATGAAGGAGCCGAAATACTCTTCTACTCCTCCCCAGATAGTGAGTAGACTCACATAAACCATGGCAATCCAAACCATTAGTTTATAGCTTACTTTGGGCATCCCACTTTTGACAATCATACAGTTCACATACGATCCAGTCCCCTGGGTTCCAATATTGGCGAAGGCTACTAGTAGTAAACTTAAGAGAGCAAAGGCTGGTGTGCTTAGAGTTGAAAGCATCGTCGTTGGATCACTTTCATAGACACCTGTTTTGACAAACATGGCTAGAGCCATGACTCCACCTGTCGCAACGAAGAATGGAGCCACAACTCCGTATGATAAGGCTGTAGCCCAATAACCACTGCGTTCTGATTTTGCTAAACGTGGTAAAACCAACGCCTGTGTAGACCAAGAAAAAGCAAAGGCAACATTTCCTTCTCCAGAAAGCATGAAGCGTTCTAACGGCGTCAAATCTCCTTGAGTGGCTGGTTGGATATTCATAATATCCGTTATAGGAACGGCGACAAAGCAGATTCCAACGATGATGAGACCGACAATCAATAAGGCGATGACCAAGAAGCGATTGGTCCATTTAATCACCTCTGGACCTCCAAGAGCAATGAGAGTTCCAAGTAGAACACAGAGGGTTCCAAGAATAGGCGCCCATACTCCCTTGTCCAAACCAAGACCAAAATTATTTGCCAAATGGATCATGGAACTGGCAAAAAGATTGGCCGCAACAGCATACCATCCAAAGTTAGCCAAGCTAATAATGGTTGATAACAGAGCTACACCTCTTTTTCCTAGAACAGCTCTCAACCAAATCCACAAATCAATCCCATATTTAACCGCAAACAGAATTGGGAGACACTCAATAAAGACCCAGATAATGTTAAAGCTAAAAATATTAATCAACATTTGATTAAAGGTCAAATATTGAGCTACATAAGCCCCTTGAGTATAACACCAAGTGGCAATGGCAAAACCACTTGTCGATAGAAAGAGATCCCAAAAAGAATACTGACGATCCTTATTGGTCATGGGTACAATTCCTGTTATGGTTTCTTGTTGGATATAGTCATTCATTTTAGACATATTATTGAATTCCTCCCATCATTGCTAAGATAATCAAAACAAGGTTGATTAGGACTATGGAGATGATTAAAATGAAATCACTTTTTAGGAAGGGTTGAACAAACTCGTAGTTTGGCGACTCCATTTCTTCCAATCTTCTCTTTGTTTCAGTTGATACTAATTCTTCAATTTCAGATGTCGTTTTCATCTCAGTTCTCCTCCAAATACAAGTCAAGGGCCAGTTGTCCATATTGTTTGGTATACCGATACCAGATGTAAAGAAACTCACCGACTGGTTTTCCGACACTCTCCTGGAACAAAGCCCACAAGAACCAATAATATGAGGTCACTGCTACATAAGCCAAGTAGTGACGTTTGGTTTTCTTATCTGGTACTTCTTGTAGATACAATTCCAGTACTTTTTCAGCATCCTCTACGGTATAGTTGGAACACGCGATAAAGGTCCCCAAATCTCCTGCTGGCTCTCCCATTCCAGAATATTCCCAATCAATCAAGCTCATTTCGCCTGCTTCATTTAACAAAAAATTAGGACTATAGGAATCTCCATGACAAAGGACAACCTGTTTGGGATCATTCTGTAAATGATTTTTGAGAAGTGAAACAGTTTCATCCAATTCCTCGAGGCCATCAAATTCAAATCGATTTCTAGCCTTCAATTTTTCTCTAAAATCATCAATTCCCTCAAATTGGTCAAAGGAATGTTCCGTTTTTTCTCCAGATTGGTGTAACCGTCTCAAGAGATCCATTGCTTGTGCCACATCATCCCAATTATCATAATCCAGTTGCTTAGCATTGGGAATAAATTCTGAAATTTTCCAGCCCTCATCCTTGTTCATAGCTACGAAGGTACGGTCAATCTTTAATTTTGCAGCAATTTCCATAGAAGCTGCTTCACTAGCTCGGTCGATATAATTTTCCGTTCCCCTGCCCGGATGACGGTAAACATATCTTTTTCCTAGACAGTCAAATGAAAATGATGTGTTGGTTAACCCATCTTTTAGAGGTTTGATATTGACAATATCTGAAGCCACACACTTTAATGTCTTACAGATATTATCGATAATAGCTGAGTCTGCATTTACCAAATAACGTTCATCAAATTGACGGAGTTCATCTAGTGAATCAAATTCTTTAACAATATCCGCTGAATAGTGGCGGGCTTCTAAAAGGAGTTCCTTGACATAGCGACTATAGTAATCCTCCCAAAGCTGTTCACGATAAGGTTCGTGCTTAAACTCGGTTTCTAAAACTTCCTTAAATTTCTCGCTAAATGCACGGTCAAAATAAACGTGCCCCACCATGGCCCAAGTATTTTCTCCACCAATCTGGATATCAATGATGGTGTGATTCGAATCCTCTATAGCACAATATTCGTCCGTTTGACCTTCTGCATATATCGTCGAGTAGTAACCTCTATAAATATATTGCTCAAAAGGATTTTCCACAAAATAATTATCTGATGAACAAATATAAGTGTTGGAAAGTTGATTTTTAACCAACATAAGAGACGAGCAGTTATTGTATTTGTAGTAATCATTATTCACTACAATTTTTACACCAAACTTCTCTGCAAGATAGAACATTTTTTCTTGTAGGTAGCCTACAATAACGGTTATATCTTCTATTCCTGCTTCTTGCAGTTGTCTGATTTCCCTCTCAATCAAGCGTTCCCCCTTGACTTGAAGCAATCCTTTAGGAATTTCATAAGACAAAGGAGCAAAACGACTACTCATGCCAGCAGCCATTATAATGGCATTTTTTACTCGATAGGGTTCTAAAATTTTCTGACCTAGCTCTGTTAAGTGAAGCTCCTCATCAACCCACTTCTCTTCTTTCAGCTTTTTCAATAATATGTTAACTGTCCCTAAAGATAGGTCTAACTCTTCAGCTAACTGTCTCTGAGTAAAGGTCTTTTCTTTATGTGTCAACATAAAACTCAAAAGTTTAAATTGTTTTTCTGTTACCATTCTCAGTCCTCTTGTTCAATTTTTTCTTACTCATATTATAATATGAACAAAAAGGACTGTCAATTCAAATAAGGAAACAATGAGTAAAAATTAAGACCTTCTTCCCTTTCCTCAAAAAACATATAAATAAAAGAGCTCCTTATTCTGGAGCCCTGAAATATTTTATATTTTTGATAAGTAGCCGTATTAGGTTTCGCTTGGTTGCAATTCTTATCCGCCGACTAAAACAATCCACTGGATTGGATGATTGCTTACGCAATCTCTATCTGCCGACTAAAAAGGTCCCCCGGACTATAGAGGGATTGCGTGCGCAATCTCCATCCACAACCTAAACTAGTCTCCCAGACTAAAGGAGAATTGCTGCACAATTCTTATCCGCCGACTAAAAAGGTCCCCCGGACCTTTTTAGCCACCTAGATATGCTTTTCTGACTTCATCAGATGCTGCGAGTTCTTTTCCTGTTCCTGATAGGACAATCTTTCCTGTTTCAAGTACATAACCACGGTCAGAGATAGCAAGGGCCTTGTTAGCGTTCTGTTCAATTAGGAGAACCGTTGTTCCTTGCTTCTGAATATCTTGAATGATATCAAAAATTTCTTGGATAAAGATTGGGGCAAGTCCCATTGACGGCTCATCCAAGAGAAGGAGCTTAGGTGTAGACATGAGAGCGCGTCCCATAGCCAGCATCTGCTGTTCACCACCTGAAAGAGTTGCCGCATCTTGGTTTTTACGTTCTTCCAAACGAGGGAAACGTGAAAAGACTTTTTTCAAGTTGGCTTGATTTTCTTCACGATTTTTCTTCAAGAAAGCTCCCATTTCCAAGTTTTCCATAACAGTCAAGCCTGGAAAAACATGGCGTCCCTCAGGAACTTGTGAAAGACCACCTGCCACGATTTTTTGCGCAGGCAACTTTTGAATTTCTTTTCCCAAAAACTGAATTTTACCAGCACTTGGGCGAACCAAACCTGAAAGGGTACGAAGAATGGTTGTTTTACCAGCACCATTGGCACCGATAAGAGAAACAACTTCACCTTCATTAACCTCGAAACTTACATCACGAACTGCTTGGATCATACCGTAATGCACAGAGAGGTTTTCAACTTTTAACATAGACATCAGGCTTCACCTCCTAGATAAGCTTCGATAACGCGTTTGTTGTTCTTGATCTCATCCGGAGTCCCATGAGCAATCAACCGACCATATTCAAGAACATAGATACGCTCAGTGACTTCCATAACCAAATTCATGTCATGTTCGATGAGCATGATGGTAATTTTAAATTCATCTTTGATACGACGGATCAATTCTGTCAATTCAGCTGTTTCTTGTGGATTCATACCAGCTGCAGGTTCGTCCAAAAAGAGGATCTTAGGTTCAGTTGCCAGAGCACGAACAATTTCTAATCGACGTTGTTGACCATAGGCCAGATTCTTGGCAAGAGTATCTGCGTCACCATCCAAATCAAAAATCTTCAGCAAGTCCAAAGCTTTGCTTTTTAATTCTTCCTCATTCTTATAAAAAGCTGGTAGGCGTAGGAAGCTCGCAAGGACATGTTGTTTATGATGATTGCTAAATGCAATCAAAACATTTTCCAAAACTGTCAAGTCCTTGAACAAACGAATATTTTGGAAAGTACGACTGAGACCAAGTGAAGCAATCTTATAGGGAGTTTTCCCATTTAGGAGGTGACCATCTAATGTGACAGTACCTTCGCTTGGTTCATAAACACCCGTCAAGAGATTGAAAAGGGTTGTTTTTCCAGCTCCGTTTGGTCCAATCAAACCAACCAATTCTCCCTCGTTCAATTCAAGAGTGACATCTCCAACAGCTGTTAGACCGCCAAAATGTTTGGTTAACTGTTTAACTTCAAGTAATGCCATTAGTTTTGTCCCTCCTTCTTAGATTTTTTAAAGAAACGTGATAGACTCAATTCCCATGTTCCAAGAAGTCCACCTGGTCTGAAAATCATAACCAATACAAGAGCCAAAGCGTAAATGATCATACGTACGCTAGCCACATCTTGAAGGAGCATATTTAAAATTCCCAAAACAATCGCAGAAACAATCGTACCTGTAATAGAACCAAGTCCTCCAAATACAACAATGATCAAAACGTTGATTGAGTTGATGAAAGTATAATCTTTTGGTACAACTGAACCGATAAATCCTGCCTGAAGAGAACCAGCAATACTTGCTGTAATGGCACCAAAGACAAAAGCGATAATCTTGATCTTTGTAGTATTTACCCCAACGGACTCCGCAGCAATCTCATCCTCACGAACAGATAGAGTAGAGCGTCCAATCGGACTACGTAAGAAGTTAAGGGTTGCAATAGTTGTGATAATCACAAAAAGGTAAACCATTTGCCAAGTTGTGAAGTTAGGGATACCCAAGATACCAGCAGCACCGTTGGTCAAACTTCCACCATTAATGATAAAGATACGAATGATTTCTGAAACACCTAGTGTCGCGACGGCCAAATAGTCCCCCTTCAAGCGTAGAGTTGGAATTCCAACGAGCAAAGCGACTGCACCAGAAATCAAAGCGCCCAAGACCATCGCTCCAAAGAAAGCACCATAGGTTGGTGATTTTGAACCAATAATCGCTGCTGCATAAGCCCCAATCGCCATAAAACCTGCATGACCAAGTGAGAATTGTCCTGAAAAACCAACGATTAAGTTCAAGCCTACTGCAAGGATGATATTAATCCCAATTTGTTCTAAAATTTGGACATGGAATAGATTGAGAACACCAGCAGAAACCAGTACACTAATCAACCCATAACCCGCTAATAGAAGGAATAACCAGAGAATATTTACTTTAAGATTTGTCTTCATTGTTTACACCTTCTCTTTCACATTCTTACCAAGGATACCTGCAGGTCGAACAATCAGAATCAAAAGCAAGATTCCATATACGATAGCATCACGGAAATCAGACATACCGAAGGCAGTAGCAAATGTTTCCAACAAGCCAATCACAAATCCCCCTAGAGCTGCACCAGGAATAATCCCGATACCACCGAGTACGGCCGCAACGAATGATTTTAGACCTGGAGTCACACCCATCAAAGGTTCAAGAGAGTTGTAGTAAAGGGCAATGAGGACACCTGCTGCACCAGCAAGGGCTGAACCCAAAGCAAAGGTAAAGCTGATTGTACGATTTACATTAATTCCCATCAATTGAGCTGCGTCACTATCAACTGATACTGCACGCATGGCTTTCCCCATTTTTGTTTTTTGGACGATCAATTGCAATAAAACCATCAACAGCACAGAAACTGCTAAAATCATCAATTGAACATTTGTCAAGCTAATTGGTCCCAAGTCAAAGCGGACTGTTTCAATTGCTTGAGGGAAGGCACGAGTATTGGCACCTACTAGATAAACCATTCCGTATTCCAGTAGGAAAGACACTCCGATGGCAGTAATCAATACAGCAATACGTGTAGAGTGTCGTAAAGGACGGTATGCAAGAAACTCAATCACAACACCAAGTAGTGCGGTTCCTGCCATTGAAATAATTAAAGCTAAAAAGAAATCCATTTGGAAAGAATTAATCAAAAAGTAACCAATAAAGGCACCCATCATGTAAATATCGCCATGGGCGAAGTTGATGAGTTTGATAATTCCATAAACCATGGTATAACCCAGAGCCAAAAGTGCATAAACACTACCCAGAATTAGACCATTCACAAGTTGTTGGAGCATAGCATTCACTCTTTTCTATCGTTATTTTTTAGAAAATTTCATTATTTTCACAAGTTCATAAACACCGAAACAGGGAGTGAGTCAAAGGCTCATTCCCCATTTCAATTACTATTCTAATGTTATGGTTTTACAACTTCTGCTTCTTCAACTTTACCATTGTTCATGGTCATCATGTAAGCAGTTTTCACTGTATTGTGGTCAGCATCAAAGCTTGTTTGACCAGTTACACCATCAAAATCTTTGGTTTTAGCAAGGTTGTCCTTGATCTCACTTGAGTTTTTAGCACCTTTTGCAGCATTTGCTACTAGGTAAACTGAGTCATAGGCTAAAGCTGAGAATGTTGAAGGCTCTTCGTTGTATTTAGCACGGTATGCTTCAAGGAAAGATTTAGCTTTTGCAGAAACATCAACAGTGGTTGAGAATCCAGAGATGAAGTAAATGTTTGATGCTCTTTCAGCAGTTGCTTGTTGAACAAATTCTTCACCGTTAAATCCATCTCCACCAACGATTGGTTTATCAATTCCCATACCACGAGCTTGGTTTACAATTTTACCAGCTTCTGTGTAGTAACCTGGAACTACGATAGCGTCAAACTCTTTCCCTTTCATTTTAGTAAGGGCTGCTTGGAAGTCAGTATCACCTGCTACAAACGTTTCATCTGCTACAATCTCACCCTTGTAGGCTTCGCGGAAAGATTTAGCAATACCTTTAGCATAGTCACTAGCATTGTCAGTATAAAGAACAACCTTCTTAGCATTTAATTTGTTTGTTACATAGTTAGAAATAATCTTCCCTTGGAAGCTATCTTGGAATGTTCCGATAAATAGGTAATCTTGACCTTTAGTCAAACCGTCTTGAGTAGCACTTGGTGAAATCAATGGCACTCCAGCTTTAGTAGCGTTAGCTACAGCTGCAGCAGTTGCACCAGATGTCGCAGGTCCTACAATAGCTGCTACTTTTGATTGGGTAACAAGGTTTGTTGTAACAGAAGCTGCTTCAGCAGTTTCTGACTTGTTGTCTTTGTCTACAACTTCGATTTGTTTTCCATCAATTCCACCTGCAGCGTTGATTTCGTCTACAGCAAGTTGGGCACCTTTTTGTTCAGCTGTACCGTAAGCTGCCACAGCACCTGTCTCTTCAAAGTTAAAACCGATTTTAATTGTTTTTTCGTCTACTGGATTTCCAGTTGTGTTTGACGCTCCTGACTTGACCTCTCCACAGGCAGCAAGAAGAGCCACACTAGCAAGAGCCACAAAAGATAGGGCAAATTTTTTCTTCATTTTTAATCTCCTTATAGTTGTTTCAAAAATTGTATGTTAAGAATATACCGAATTATCAGAAAATTGTCAATGTATTTGTTTAACTTTTTTAAATGATAACGTTTTCTTCGGTTCGATAGAGATTCCCAACGAAGGGAGTTTCTAGCTCTTGAATATGGCAACGTCTAATTTTCTTGATATATCTTTCCTTACCTAATCTCTCAACTAAGTCATCTAGCTCCTCAGTTGGAACATAGAGTTGCAAGTAACGATGTTTTTTGGAATGGTAACAGATATCACCGTATTCCTGAATTTTTTTTGCATCTCGATTATAGTAGAGATAGATGATTAATCCTGATCGATTTGTTTTTTCAAACATGAGGAATCCTCTTTCTAAGAAATCTTCTCCTATTATATCAAAAAAAGCAAACTCCGTCGAGTTTGCTTTCTAGGTTGCTTAGCTTAAAGAATTATTGGCCATGATTTCATCAATAAAGCCATATTCAAGTGTTTCTTGGGCACTCATCCAGTAATCACGTTCTGCATCTGCATGAATTTGCTCGACTGATTTACCAGAGTTATCTGCAAGGATTTGCTCCAAAGTCTTACGAGTTTTAAGCAAGTGCTCTGCAGCGATTGCCATATCGGTTTGTTGGGTACCACCACCTGTACCACCCATTGGTTGGTGAATCATGTACTCTGCATTTGGAAGCATGAAACGTTTGCCTTTTGCGCCACTTGATGCAATGACAGTCCCCATGGATGCAGCCATCCCCATAACGATTGTTTGGACATCTGCCTTGATAAAGTTCATGGTATCAACGATTGCCAAACCAGCTGAAACAGAGCCCCCAGGTGTGTTGACATAAAGATAAATATCTTTTGTACTATCTTGGGCATCCAAGAAAAGTAATTGGGCGATAACGGAGTTGGCCATGTTGTCTTCAACTGGACCTGTTAGCATGATGATGCGGTCTTTCAGAAGGCGAGAGTAAATGTCATAGGAACGTTCTCCACGGCTTGTTTGTTCAATAACTACAGGAATCATTCATTTCTCCTTTTATGTTGAATTTTCTTAGTCTTACGACTCAATACAGAACTATTATATCTTTTTGGTCAAAAAAGGTCAAATTTTTGCTCTATTCTCTAAACAGAAACAAAAACTCAACCTCCTTTCAAGTTAAAAACGAACTTCTAGTTTCACTATTTACTTTGGGATTTTATTTAGTACCGAACAAGCGGTCTCCAGCATCTCCAAGACCTGGAACGATATAACCGTGTTCGTTCAAGCGTTCATCCAAGGCTGCTGTAAAGATTTCTACATCTGGGTGTGCTTCTTGAAGAGCTTTCACACCTTCTGGAGCAGATACTAGGCAGACAAACTTGATATTTGAAGCACCACGTTTTTTAAGGGAATCTACTGCCAAGATTGCTGAGCCACCAGTTGCCAACATTGGATCAACAACAAAGATTTGACGTTGGTCAATATCCTCAGGCAATTTCACCAAGTATTCAACTGGTTGAAGGGTTTCTTCATCACGGTACATACCAATATGACCAACTTTAGCTGCTGGAACCAAGCTCAAGAGGCCATCTACCATCCCGATACCTGCACGCAAGATTGGGACAATCGCCAATTTTTTACCAGCCAATTGTTTTTGAACGGTCTTTGTGATAGGTGTTTCGATTTCCACGTCTTCAAGTGGAAGATCACGAAGTACTTCATATCCCATCAACATTGCAATCTCATCTACTAGCTCACGAAAAGCTTTTGTAGAAGTGTCTGTACGACGCAAGATAGACAATTTGTGTTGAATGAGTGGATGATTAATGACTTCAATTTTTCCCATTTTCTGAGTTCCTTCTTTCAATTTATTCTTCTTATTATATCAAAAAACGGTTTAAAAAGCTTCCTAAACTATTTATTTTAATTAATTTTTAAATCAAATCTGCCTCTTGAAGAGCTGCCTGAACAGTCTCTAATGGTAAATGGGTCAACTCGGTGCCTTTTTCTTGATAAAGGTACTGGGCATAGTCATCCATTCGGTACTGGTTGATATAAACCACGCGCTTACAACCAACTTGTAGCAATTGTTTGGTGCAGTTCAGACAAGGGAAATGGGTCACATAGGCTGTAAATCCTCTGGGAACCCCTCGCTCAGCCCCTTGGAGAATAGCATTAACCTCGGCGTGAAGGGTTCGAACACAGTGACCTTCAATGACCAGACATTCATGGTCAATACAGTGTTCCGTTCCTGATACGGAACCATTGTAGCCTGTTGAAATGACTTTATTGTCCTTAACGAGGACAGCTCCCACCTTGGCACGTTTGCAGGTCGAACGATTGGCAATCAGTAAAGCCTGGGCTGCAAAGTACTCATCCCAAGCCAGTCTTTTTTCTGTCATAAGTCTTCTCCTTTTCCTCTATTTTTTGAAAAATGGCAAGCGTAAATCTGCAATCTTTTCAGCCGGAACCTTCATGCCATCCTTGATCCATTTGAGCAGAACCGATACGATGGCAGAACTCCAAAAGGAATGAAGGTAGCTGCTAACGCCTTTTGACTTTCCGTGGTATTTTTCTAGAAATTCCTGCATGGCTTGGACAAAAATCTTTTCCAAATGGTAGTCCAGAGCAAGTTGGATAACTTTGGCTTCTTTCTTGGCTGCGCGGAAAAGGTGTACCCAGACTAGATAAAGGTCTGTTTTAACATCGTAGTGGCTCAACTGTTCCATAATGTTATGGACACTGCGTTTAAAAACACTTTCCAAAATCTCTTCTTTGGAGTCATAGTTACGATAGAAGGCAGCACGAGAGACGCCCGCCCGTTTGACCAGCTCCGAAATGCTGATCTTGGCCAAGTCTTTTTTCTCTAGAAGTTGCAAAAGAGCCGTCTCGATTGCTTCTCTGGTTAAAAAATTGGATTCTTGATTTGATTTTCTGAGATTTTCAAGAGATTTTTCAGATATTTTACGTTCAGACATAACAATTTCTTTCTACTTGTGACAACAGAGAGGTGGTACTTTTGTTTCAAGGGCTTTCATGATATAATTGTAAAAAAAGACAGAACCTTTGTCAATGTATAAGTGACAAAGATGGAGAATTTCTATGACTTGGAAGATTGTAGCTGACTCTGGTTGTGATTATCGTCAACTGGCAACTCCTGCTATCGATACTGAATTTGTGAGTGTTCCTTTAACCATTCAAGTAGCTGATCAGGTCTTTATCGATGATGCCAATCTTGACATTGACCACATGATGAAAACCATGTATGCGACTTCTGAGGCTTCAAAATCAGCCTGTCCTAGCCCTGATGATTACTTACGTGCATTTGAAGGTGCTAAGCATATCTTTGTCGTTACCATTACTGGTACTCTTTCAGGTAGCCATAATAGTGCACAGCTCGCTAAGAATATCTATCTGGAAGAACACCATGACACTCAGATTCATGTAATCGATACTTTGTCTGCAGGTGGTGAAGTTGACTTGATTGTCGAGAAAATCAATAGCTTGATTGATCAAGGACTTTCTTATGAGGAAATTGTTGAAGCTATCACAGCCTACCAAGAAAAAACGAAGTTGCTCTTTGTCCTTGCTAAAGTCGATAACTTGGTCAAAAATGGTCGTTTGAGTAAGCTTATCGGTACTGTCGTTGGCCTTCTCAACATCCGTATGGTTGGGGAAGCAAGTGAAACTGGAACCCTAGAACTGCTCCAAAAAGCTCGTGGACCCAAAAAATCCCTTCAAGCAGCCTATGAAGAACTCATCAAGGCTGGTTATGCTGGTGGCCGTATCGTCATGGCTCATCGCAGCAATGATAAATTCTGTCAGCAATTGTCAGAACGCTTGCTGGAAACATTCCCACAAGCTGAAATTAAGATTCTTCCAACATCTGGTCTCTGCAGTTTTTATGCAGAAGATGGCGGTTTGTTGATGGGATATGAAATTAACTAAGATTATGAGCAACAAGAGATGCCAAGCATCTCTTATTTTTTATGGTACAATAGAGCTATGAAACATTTTGATACTATTGTCATTGGTGGGGGACCTGCTGGCATGATGGCTACGATTTCCAGTAGCTTTTATGGTCAGAAAACTCTTCTCATCGAAAAAAATCGGAAACTTGGAAAAAAATTAGCTGGGACTGGTGGGGGACGTTGCAATGTGACTAACAACGGAACTCTAGATGACCTACTAGCTGGCATCCCTGGGAACGGACGCTTTCTTTACAGTGTCTTTTCCCAGTTTGATAACCACGATATCATC
This sequence comes from Streptococcus sp. GMD5S, assembly GCF_000298715.2. Classification (GTDB taxonomy): domain Bacteria; phylum Bacillota; class Bacilli; order Lactobacillales; family Streptococcaceae; genus Streptococcus. The sequence continues at coordinate 20,317 of NZ_AJRG02000003.1, read as the reverse complement.
AACTTTTTCACGGAAAACGGTGTTAAACTAAAGGTTGAGGACCACGGCCGTGTCTTTCCTGCTAGCGACAAATCTCGGACCATTATCGAAGCCTTGGAGAAGAAAATCATTGAACTTGGCGGGCAAATTGCTACTCAAACAGAGATTGTTTCGGTTAAAAAGATAGACGACCAGTTCGTCCTCAAGTCCGCAGACCAAAGCTTCACTTGTGATAAACTCATTGTCACAACTGGTGGAAAATCCTATCCTTCGACTGGTTCGACTGGTTTTGGACATGAGATCGCCCGTCATTTTAAACACTCCATTACTGAGCTTGAGGCTGCTGAGAGTCCTTTGTTGACTGATTTCCCCCATAAGGCCTTGCAGGGAATTTCACTGGACGATGTGACCCTAAGCTACGGCAAGCATGTCATCACTCATGATTTGCTTTTTACCCACTTTGGTTTGTCAGGTCCTGCTGCCCTACGCATGTCTAGCTTTGTCAAGGGCGGAGAGGTTCTCTCACTCGATGTCTTGCCTCAACTTTCTGAGAGCGACTTGTTGGCATTTCTAGAGGAAAATCGAGAAAAATTCTTGAAAAATGCTTTAAAAACTTTGTTGCCAGAACGTTTAGCAGAGTTCTTTGTGCAAGGCTATCCTGACAAAGTTAAACAGCTAACTGAAAAAGAACGCGAGCAACTTGTCCAATCTATCAAGGCTCTCAAAATTCCTGTGACTGGTAAAATGTCATTGGCTAAGTCCTTTGTTACTAAAGGAGGCGTCAGTCTTAAGGAAATCAATCCCAAAACTCTGGAAAGTAAGCTCGTTCCTGGTCTCCACTTTGCTGGCGAGGTACTGGATATCAATGCCCACACGGGTGGCTTTAACATTACTTCTGCCCTCTGCACCGGCTGGGTGGCAGGCTCCAATCCAATAAATACCAAGTAAGAAAGGAAGTCCTTTGGAACATATTATTTTACTGAGAGGCGTTACTCCTAATGGAAAAAATGCTATCCCGAAAATGTCTTATTTGATAGATATTTTGACAGAAGCTGGTTTTCAACACGTTCGAACCTATATTCAAAGTGGGAATATCATTCTTGAGAGTGACTCAGATTTAGAAGAAATACGAGAACGCGTTCATACTTTGATAAAGGAAAAAATTGGGGCCGACTTAAAAATGGTTATCAAGAATAAGAACGATTTTGAAAAGATTGTTCATGAGAATCCATTTAAAGAAGACTATCTTCATGATCGTGTGCATGTAATTCTTTATCAAGGACTTATCCAAAGTCTGCCACTAGAAAAATTGAAAACTGACTACGGCGAGGAAGAAATCTGTGTAGGCGATTACTGTCTCTACCTCTATCTTCCTAGAACTGCAAAACAAAAAAAGCTCAATACTAACTATCTTGAAAAATTGTTTGGCGTGGTTCTGACCATGCGAAAGTTAAACGTCGTGGAAAAGTTACTAACAAAATAGGAAAAACAATATGAACAGGCGAGAATTAGTCGAATTTGTCAATATGTGTATGATTCAAAACGGAGACAAGGTGCTGGTCCAAGACAGAGTTAGCCCTGACTGGCCTGGTATTACTTTTCCTGGCGGGCATGTTGAACGTGGCGAATCCTTTGTCGAAGCTGTCATTCGTGAAGTGAAAGAAGAAACTGGACTAACTATTTCAAAACCCCAACTCTGTGGTATTAAAGACTGGTATGACGACGAGGATTATCGTTATGTCGTCCTATTTTACAAGACCGAACACTTTACTGGTGAGCTACAATCTTCAGACGAAGGAAAGGTATGGTGGGAAGAGTTTGAAAATCTCTCTCAACTAAAACTGGCAACCGATGATATGTCTGATATGCTTCGTGTTTTTTTGGAAGATGATCTCAGTGAATTCTTTTACTACAAAGACGGTGACGACTGGCTTTATGACTTGAAGTAAAAAATAGGCTAGGAAATTCCTAGCCTATTTATTCTGCATTTGTCTGAACGTAAATAGCAATGACATCTGATGTGTATTGAGCTGTTCCAGGTCCAAATTTGTCAATGTTTTCCTTAAACTCTGGGTTGTAGACGTATCCTTTACCGATATGGCCGAAGACTTCAATAGAGCAGTCAAATCCATAAGTACGAATAGCTTGCCAGAGTTTAGCTGCCTCTTCTTGGTTTTCAGCTGCTGTTGCAGGCAGACCATCTTGAAGATTTTGAGCCAAGGCTTGAAAGACTTGGTTAAAGGCGGCCGTAGACTCGTCTTCGCGACCTTTTTGGCGCTCAAGAGCTTGGTCCATGACTTCTTGTCCATATTTCTCTACCGCCTCTTGGTGGTATTTTTGATGATCTTGATAGCTAAATCCAGTGAATTTTTCCTCAATCGTCATTTTTATTTCTCCTTTTTGTTCTTGAATGGTTTTTTGCAAGGTGGAAATCAAGGTATCCAGGTGTTTCCTTTCTCGAGTTAGATAATCCAACTGCCTAGTCAAATGGGGCAATAAATCTGTCCTTTCTTCCTTTAACAGCTCTGCTATTTTTTCTAAAGAAAAGCCTAGATATTTGTAGTACAGAATGACCTGAAGTCGTTCCAAATCCTCCTGACTATAGGTTCGATAGCCGTTTTCCGACTTTAAGGGAACCAAGAGCCCTATCTTATCGTAGTGATGCAGAGTCTTAACAGAGACACCTGAAAGCTGCGCAGCTTCTTTTATATGATACATGATTTCCTCCTTATACTCAATGAAAATCAAAGAGCAAACTAGGAAGCTAGCCGCAAGCTGTACTTGAGTACGGTAAGGCGACGCTGACGTTGTTTGAATTTGATTTTCGAAGAGTATTACATTGATAGTATAACCCCTCCCCCTAGGTCAGAGTCAAGCGTTTTTACGAAAAATTTTTAACTTTTTGAGAAAGGTGTGAAAACTTGAAAATGGTTTTCTTGACAGACCTTAGAAAACATGATAGGATAGTCAAGTCTATCAATCAAACAGAAGGCTCATAAAGAGCCATTGAGAGAGGGCTATTTGACAACTCAAGTAGCCTTTTCTTATTTTAAAAAACGAGATCGGAGTTCAACTATGTCAGAAAAATCGCAATGGGGCTCGAAACTAGGCTTTATCCTAGCATCTGCTGGTTCAGCCATCGGACTTGGAGCCGTTTGGAAATTTCCCTACATGACTGCTGCTAATGGCGGTGGAGGCTTTTTACTAGTCTTTCTTATTTCTACCATTTTAATCGGTTTCCCGCTCCTGCTTGCTGAGTTTGCCCTTGGCCGTAGTGCTGGCGTTTCCGCTATCAAAACCTTTGGAAAACTAGGCAAGAATAACAAGTACAACTTTATCGGTTGGATTGGTGCCTTTGCCCTCTTTATCCTCCTCTCCTTTTACAGTGTCATCGGAGGTTGGATTCTAGTCTATCTAGGAATTGAGTTTGGGAAATTGTTCCAGCTTGGCGGTACGGGTGATTATGCTCAGTTATTTACTTCAATCATTTCAAATCCAGCCATTGCCCTAGGAGCTCAAGCAGCCTTTATCTTGTTGAATATCTTTATTGTATCACGTGGGGTTCAAAAAGGAATTGAAAGAGCCTCGAAAGTCATGATGCCTATGCTCTTTATCATCTTTGTCGTGATCATCGGGCGCTCGCTCAGCTTGCCAAACGCCATGGAAGGGGTTCTCTACTTCCTCAAACCAGACTTTTCAAAACTGACCAGCGCTGGTCTCCTCTATGCTCTGGGACAATCTTTCTTTGCCCTCTCACTAGGGGTTACAGCCATGCTGACCTATGCTTCCTACTTGGACAAGAAAACCAATCTGGTCCAGTCAGGGATTTCCATCGTAGCCATGAACATCTCGGTTTCCATCATGGCGGGACTAGCCATTTTCCCAGCCATGTCAGCTTTCAATATCCAGTCGGAAGGGGGACCAAGCCTGCTCTTTATCGTCTTGCCTCAACTCTTTGACAAGATGCCTTTTGGAACCATTTTCTACATCCTTTTCCTCTTGCTTTTCCTCTTTGCGACGGTCACTTCTTCTGTCGTTATGCTGGAAATCAATGTGGGCAATATCACCAATCAGGACAATCGCAAGCGTGCTAAATGGAGTGCTATTTTAGGAATCTTGACCTTTGTCTTTGGAATTCCTTCAGCTCTATCCTATGGGGTCATGGCGGATGTTCACATTTTTGGGAAGACCTTCTTTGATGCTATGGATTTCTTGGTTTCCAATCTCCTCATGCCATTTGGAGCTCTCTGCCTGTCACTTTTTACAGGCTACATCTTTAAGAAGGCTCATGCTAAGGAGGAACTCCATCTTGATGAAAGAGCATGGAAACAAGGACTTTTCCAAGTCTGGCTTTTCCTCCTTCGTTTCATCATTCCTATTATCATCATTGTGGTTTTTATCGCCCAATTTATGTAATCAAAAAGGACTTGAGTAGTAAACTCAGGCCCTTTCTTTTTTTATGGATGGCTAACAATCAATTCCAAACCTTGCCCTTCTAGGGTCCAAGCTTCAACATCACTTGGTAGGATAAAGTGGCTACCTTTTTGGATTGGATAGTTTTTCCCGTCAATAGTAAGCTGACCTTGACCAGCTAAGACACTAAACAAACTGTAGTCTGCTGTCTTTTTAAAGTCAACTTTTCCAGTGATTTCCCACTTGTAAACTGCGAAGAAGTCATTAGACACAAGGAGAGTGGAACGTAGATCATCTGCTTTGATAGTTACAGGACGGCTATTGGCAGGCTCTCCAATGTTTAAAACATCGATGGATTTTTCAAGGTGAAGTTCACGCAAGTTGCCCTTGTCGTCCTTGCGGTCAAAGTCATAAACACGGTAGGTGGTATCGCTAGACTGCTGGGTTTCAAGAATCAAGATACCCGCCCCGATAGCGTGCATGGTTCCGCTTGGTACATAGAAGAAATCTCCAGCTTTAACTGGAACTTTTGTCAGCAAGGTATCCCAGTTCTTGTCCTCGATTTGCTGGCGGAGTTCTTCTTTTGATTTGGCATTGTGGCCATAGATAATCTCTGAACCTTCGTCTGCTGCGATGATGTACCAACACTCTGTTTTCCCTAACTCGCCTTCGTGCTCTAGTCCATAGGTATCGTCTGGGTGAACTTGGACACTGAGCCAGTCGTTGGCATCGAGAATCTTGGTCAACAGTGGAAACACAGGTTCTGGACGGTTACCAAACAATTCACGGTGTTCCGCATACAAAGTAGCTAGGTCTGTTCCCTCAAAACGCCCATTAGCGACCTTTGAAACTCCATTTGGGTGGGCTGAAATAGCCCAGTATTCTCCGATTTTTTCACTTGGAATGTCGTAGCCAAACTCATCACGTAGCTTGGTTCCACCCCAGATTTTTTCTTGCATAACTGATTGTAAAAATAATGGTTCTGACATCTTGATCTCCTGTCTATTTTTCTCACTTCATTATAGCAAAAAGCCAGGTCTAATTGAACTCTTTTTCACATCTTATAAAGTAGGGAGAAGATTTTATAAAAATAGTGAACAAATGTGCTCTACTTAATACTTGCACCATTGCTGGCAATGACATCCTTGTACCAGTAGAAGGATTTCTTCTTGCTCCGTTTGAGACTTCCTTGACCTGCATTATCACGATCCACATAGATAAAACCATAACGCTTGTTCATTTCGCCTGTTCCAGCAGAAACCAGATCTATACAACCCCAAGTCGTATAACCAAGCAATTCAACGCCATCTTGGTAAATAGCATCTCGCATAGCCTTGATGTGGGCTTCTAGATAAGCAATCCGATAGTCATCTGCTACGTATCCATTTTCATCTGGCGTGTCCATAGCACCGAGGCCATTTTCTACGATGAACATAGGCTTTTGATAACGATCCCAGATAGCATTGAGGGTGATACGAAGCCCCAGTGGGTCAATCTGCCAACCCCATTCAGAGGATTCTAGATAAGGATTTTTGATAGAGGCAAAGACATTTCCAGCGGTCAGATTCGTCACTTCTGGATCGCCTGAGGCCACTCGACTCGCATAGTAAGAGAAGGAAACAAAATCAACAGTGTGATTCTTCAACAAATCCAAATCCTCTGCCGTCATTTCAATTTCTATCCCCTCACGCTCCCACTGTTTCTTGGCATAGTTTGGGTATTCCCCACGCGCTTGGACGTCAATGAAGAAGTAACTCTTACGGTCTTCCTCCATAGCTGCCCAGTAGTCTCTCGGATGGGCAGTGTTGGGATAGTATTGTCCTGCTGCCAACATACATCCCACCTTGTTTTCTGGATCAATTTCGTGAGCAATTTTAGTCGCCATAGCCGAGGCTACCAGCTCATGGTGGGCTGCTTGGTATTTGATCTGTTCTTGATTTTCTCCTTCTTCAAAACAAATCCCAGCTCCTAAAAAGGGGGCATGCAGAATCATATTGATTTCGTTGAAGGTGAGCCAGTACTTGACCAAGCCCTTGTAACGGGTAAAGAGGGTGTGACAGAGATTTGCGTAAAAGTCCAACATACGACGATTGCGCCAACCACCGTACTCCCTAATTAAGTGCATGGGGCAATCGAAATGCGTGATGGTCACCAGTGGTTCAATTCCATACTTGTGGCATTCCTTAAATAAATCCTCATAAAAAGCTAGACCAACTTCATTTGGCTCTGCTTCGTCACCTTGAGGAAAAATCCGAGTCCAAGCAATGGAAAGTCGATAGGTTTTAAATCCCATTTCTGCAAAAAGCGCAATATCTTCCTTGTAATGATGGTACATATCAATGGCTTCCTTTGCTGGGTAAAAATAGCCCTCCTCAAACGAAAACATCTTTTTCTGACCTGTAATAATAGCCTCACGGTCTGGACCAATCGGTACCACATCCACATTAGCAAGACCACGGCCATCTTGATTATAAGCACCCTCACATTGATTAGCTGCCGTAGCACCACCCCAGAGGAATCCTTCTGGAAATTGTAGTATTTCTGTCATCACTTTACCTCGATTGATTTATTACTTCTATTATACTAAAAAGGAGGCAAAAAGTTTGGAACCCTCTGGATAATAATAGCACTAAACTTACTTTTATATATACGAAAAAAAGACTGAAACCAGTCTTCTTTTTAAATCAAAGCTGTGATAGCCGTTACTAGGCCAAAAACGATACCTGGTGCATTAGCAGCCGCAAGTGGAATATCTCTTTCTTTCTTGAAAAGACCGTAGTAAACCCAGAGACTACAGTTGATGGCTGCAACCAAGGGCTGGATAAAGTTCCCTTTTTGACCAGCCAGGTTGTTCATAATTTGTGGGAAGTAAGACACATACATCATAACAGACATAAAGGTCGCTACCCAACCTAAAATTTTCATTTGTTTTTCAGACATTTTCAAAACCTCTTTCATTTTTACTGAATCTTATTTTAAAATATTCTTTCAAAACAATCAAGTCTTTAAAACTTTTGTTATAAAGATATAAACTATCACAATCTTGTTATAAGAAAGAGGGAACAGAAAAAAGACCGAATTGCTCCGTTCTGTTTACTCAATCAAATATTAGAAAATGAATACTCCTTTTCAATGAATCGATTGATTGATGGTAAATAAGCCGTTAGAAATTATTGACAGTATCGAAATTTTCTAGTAAAATGAATTTTGTTAATACCTAAATGGTGTGTAGTTTTCTATCAACATAGTCAGGAGAAAAGGAACTTATGCTAAAAAAATTTAATGAATTGTCACTGAAAGATAAGGCTTATCTAATTGGCGGTTTGAGCTTATTAGTCATTGTGATCTCATTTGGTCTACTCAATCGTCAAACAGTAACTGTCAGTCTTGTCTTTACACAACTATCTGCTCCCTTGATTTTGGTGATTTTTACTTGTCTAGTAATCGGGATCATTGCTGGTAGTGCTATTGGTATTAGCTATCACCATAACAAGACTCAAGATCTGAGAAGCCGCATTGCTGAAGCAGAAGCGACTATCAATATAAAAGACAGGGAGCTTGTCCAGTACGAGGAACAGGTGCAACAATTAAAACAGGAAGCCAAACAATAAGTGTAGAAATCATAACCACCCGTGAAAACGGGTGGTTTTTTGTCTCGCACCTAACGGAGCGAGACGGACTGAAAGTCGCATAAATACAAAAAAGATCGAATTGCTCCGATCTTTTTAAGTTTCACTCCAAGAATGTTTAGATAAAAAATTTGATAATAGAATTACCTACTTCATACGATAAAAATCAATCACTAGACCAGCAGGCCCTTTAACTAATAAGGACTCTGTTCCCCAATCCGTTTCACAAAGACCGTGTAAAATCTCGACACCGATCTCTTTTAACCGTTGGTAATTCTGATTTAGATCCTCAATCTCAATATGAAGAATGATTCCTGACTGAAAATCTTCCAAAGGAATCAAATGATTTTGGGACAACATCAGACAGTGACTGCCAATCGTAAACTGAGCAAAACTGTCATCAACATAATCGGACTTTTTATCCAAAATACGCTCCAAGTCAGCACAGACTTGTGGAACATCTGAAACGATAATATCTAATTGATTTAAATTCATTTACTATACTCCATAAAAAGACCGGATTGCTCCGATCTTTTTAAGTTCCACGAAGGAATTATTTAATTGCGCGTGATTGCAAACCTTCTTCTTCCAAGAAGAGACGGAATGGTACGAGTTCTTCTGCTTCGTATTTTTCCTTGAAGGCTTTGATTGCTTCTTCTGAGTGAAGTTTTGGATCCAATTCAAGTACTTCTACTGGAAGTGGACGGTGTTCAGTGATGCGAGCATCGATAACAACAGTTTTACCTTCTTTGCTCAATTTAACAGCTTCTGCAACAACTGCATCGATGTCTTCGATACGGTCAACTGTAAATCCAACAGCTCCTTGAGCTTCAGCGATTTTCGCATAGTCAGCATTAGGGAAGTCACAACCAAACAAGTGTTTGTTTGTGTCTTCGTATTTGTCCTTGATGAAGGCATATTTACCATTTGAGAAGACAACGTTGATAACTGGAAGGTCGTATTGAACGTTTGTGATAACGTCTGGGTAGCACATGTTGAATGCACCGTCACCCATGATGTTCCATACTTGGCGATCTGGATTGTCTTTCTTAGCAGCAATACCACCAGGAAGGGCAATACCCATTGTCGCAAAGAGTGGAGATGTACGCCACATGTTCTTAGGTGTCATGTGAAGGTGACGAGTAGATGTTTGAGTAGTGTCACCTACGTCGATTGAGTAGATAGCGTCTTGATCAGCATGTTTGTTGATTGCATTGTAAACTTGGTACAATTGCAATTCACCCTCAGTTTTACCTTCGAGTTTGTTCATGTAATCACGCCAGTTTTGGTTGTTCTTCACGTTTGCACGCCACCATGGAGTTGATTCAACTGGGTTCACTTTGTCAAGGATTGCTTTCGCTGCTTGACCTGCATCACCAAGAATAGAAGCATCAAGGGCATGTCGTTTACCAAGTTTGTAAGGGTCGATATCGACTTGGATGAATTTTTCAGTGTTCTTGAAGGCTTCGTAAACTTCAGCAAATGGGAAGTTTGAACCAAGGAAAAGAACTGTGTCTGCTTCAAAGACCACTTCGTTGGCTGGTTTCCAACCAACACGGTAAGCAGAACCTGTCAAACCTTCGTAGTTCCATTCGAACGCTTCGAAGTTTTTACCAGTTGTGATGATTGGCGCTTTGATTTTACGTGACAATTCAGTGATTACTTCACCAGCTTTAACACCACCGTAACCAGCGTAGATAACTGGACGTTCAGCGTTGTTCAAAATTTCAACAGCTTTGTCGATTTCAACTTCGTTCAAAGCAGGAGCGATGAATGAACGCTCGTATGAACCTGAACCGTAGTATGAGTTTTCGTCGATTTCTTGGAAACCAAAGTTTACTGGAATTTCAACGACAGCTGGACCTTTTTTAGAAACGGCAGCACGGCAAGCTTCGTCAATCACTTTTGGCAATTGCTCTGCGTAAGCTACACGTTTGTTGTAAACAGCGATACCGTTGTACATTGGGTTTTGGTTCAATTCTTGGAAGGCATCCATGTTCAATTCGTTAACTGGACGTGATCCAAGGATAGCAAGGAATGGAGTGTTATCCATAGCTGCATCGTAAACACCATTGATCAAGTGAGTTGCACCAGGTCCACCTGAACCAACTGCAACACCGATAGATCCGCCAAATTTAGCCTGCATAACCGCTGCAAGAGCACCTGTTTCTTCGTGGCGAACTTGCAAGAAACGGATATCTTTGTCTTCAGCCAAAGCGTCCATAAGTGAGCTGAGTGTTCCTGATGGGATACCGTAGATAGTGTCTACACCCCATGTTTTCAATACGTTGAGCATTGCTGCAGATGCAGTAATTTTCCCTTGAGTCATAATGATAACTCTCCTTCAAATATTTTTAAAACTTGATAAATCCGTTTTCATATACTAATTGGAAACGTTTCAGCAAATTTTTACTCTACTACTTTACCACATTTGTTTTGGGTCTCCTAAGAATGTGCTCAGAAGTTTTTATTCTCTATTACAGTACAGTTTGAAAACGTTTTATACAACTGTTTTATAATAAAAAGCGAGCAAGCTCGCTTTTAGTCTATTTTACTAAAGTTTAGCATGAGTGAACTGGTTAAAACAGATACAGAACTAAAAGCCATGGCTAGACCAGCCAGTTCTGGATTGAGAACGAGACCAATTCCTGAAAAGACTCCTGCTGCAATCGGAATACCAATGAGGTTATAGATAGAAGCCCAGAAAAGATTGAGTAGAATACGATTAAAGGTCTTCTTACTCATATCAAAAGCACGTGCCAATCCTAGTAAATTGTTGGTTGTAAGGACAAGATCTGCTGATTCAATGGCAATATCTGTTCCAGCTCCCATAGCAATCCCCACATCCGCTACACTAAGGGCTGGCGCATCATTGATACCATCTCCGATAAAGGCTACTTTACCAGCCTGTTGAAGTTGATGGATTTCATGCGCTTTTTCTTCTGGCAAAACACCAGCAATGACCTCTTCGATACCAATCTGGTCTGCAATAGCTCGCGCCACTCCAGCATTATCTCCTGTCAACATCACTGTTCGGAGACCACGTTTTTTCAGCTGACTGATGGCAAGCTTGGCATTTTCTTTGGGAATATCTTGCAGGGCAAGCAAGCCTTTGATTTCATTGTCAACAGCCAAGTACACAACTGTCTTAGCTTCTTTTTCCAGTTCTTCTAGTTTTTCCTGATAAGCGCTCGAAATATCCATGCCATCTAGCATTTTAGCATTTCCAAGCAAGACTTGTTTCCCATTGATTTGCCCTGAAACACCTTTTCCGTGTAGGGCTTGGAAATTTTCTACAGGTTGAAGCTCAAGTCCTGCTTCACTCGCTCGCTTGATAATAGCTTGAGCCAGTGGGTGTTGAGAGGCTTCTTCCAAAGAGGCAGCTAAGCCAAGTACTTCTGTCTCGTCGCCAATGATATCAGTGACCACTGGTTTTCCTTCCGTCAAAGTTCCTGTTTTATCAAAGACGAGAGTTTGGACTTTCTGGATTTCCTGTAGGACGGTTCCATTTTTTAGGAGAACCCCCATCTTGGCACTCCGCCCTGTTCCTACCATGAGGGCTGTTGGTGTTGCAAGACCTAGGGCACAAGGGCAAGCGATAATCAAAACTGCCACACCATAAAGTAGAGAGGTCACAAAACTAGCCCCAAGTAAGACAAACCAAATCCAAAAAGTCAAAATCGCTAAAATGACAACTGCTGGGACAAAAATTCCTGAAATCTTATCCGTCAAATCCTGAATCGGTGCACGGCTGGTCTGGGCTTTCTTCACAAAGTCCACAATCTGAGCCAAGACAGTCTCTGAACCAACTTTTTCTGCTTTAAAAACCAGTGTTCCACTATTATTGATAGTGGAGCCAATCACAGTATCTCCAACTGTTTTGTCTACCGGCAGGCTCTCACCTGTCACCATGGATTCATCAATACTGGAGACACCTTCGACAACAACACCATCAACCGCGATCTTTTCACCGGGACGCACTCGAATCAGGTCACCTACCTTGACTTGCTCCAAGGGAACTTGGACATAGCTATCCTCACGCAAGACTTCTGCTGTTTTAGCCTGCAAATCTAGTAATTTCTCCACAGCTTGAGAAGTGTTTTTTCGCATTTTTTCCTCAAAAACCGCCCCCAAAAGAACGAAGAAGAGGATAAATCCAGCACTTTCAAAGTAAACAGGGAGACCAGCAAAGAGAGCAACTAGACTATAGAGATAGGCTACTAGGGTTCCCAGTGCCACCAAGGTATCCATGTTGGCATTGTGCTTTTTAAAACTAGCCCAAGCACTTTGGATATAAGGACCACCGGCCACTAGCATGATAGGCGTCGTGGCTAAAAAGGTGCCCCAATGCATGACTGGATGACTGATAGTCCCTGTCAACATCCCAATCATGAGAATAACTAGCGGCACAGTAAAGATACTGGTAATCCAAAAACGTTGCAAAAGTGACAAAGATTTTCGCGTCTTCTCAACTACGATATAACTCCCCTTTTGCATCTTCATGCCACATGAAAATTCATGTTGCCCCAACTCTTGAGGCGTAAAACGAATTGTCTTCTCCTCGTCCACGCCGATTGGTTCCAAGATACCTTCTTCTTCAAAAAGGATTTCTTTGTAACAGTTTGATGGCGTCACACGATGAAAAGTTATCTCAGCCGGAATCCCTTTTTGAAGCTGAATATGAGCTGGATGATAGCCTTTTTCAGCTCGGATACGGATTTTTTGAATGCCATTTTCTAGGCTTGCTTTCACAATTTCTGTCATAGTCTCCTCCTACTCTACAATCATCTTGCCGTGCATCATGTTCATACCACATGCAAAGCCAAACTCTCCAGTCTGCTCAGGTGTGATTTCCACTACATACTCTTCACCCATAGGAAGATCCGCATGCACACCAAAATCTGGAAAGACGATCTGATCTAGACAGGGTGAAGGGTCCTTGCGGTCAAAGACAATGCGGGCTGGCACTGATTTTTTAAGAATAATCAACTCAGGCGTATAGCCCCCCATGACTTCCACTCGGATCTCTTGGTAACCCTTTTTTTGCTGGGCCTTTTGTCCAGATTTTTCAGGCTTTTTGAAAAACCAAAACAAGATAAACGCGATAAGGGCAATACAAATAATGGTTACAATACTATTTAACATGACGTCTCCTTTACATACAATTACATCTTACTTCTGTTACAGCGCTTGATTTCTTCTTAGAAATCACAGCTTCTAAGTCTTCCAAGTCAGCCAAAGTGAAATCACATTCCACAATCAAATCAGCCAACAAGTTCTTAATCCTACGAGAACAAACCTTGTCTTTGATATCTTGGACAAGCAAGTCTCGACTCTGGTCCAGAGTTAAAAGGGCTGAATAGACAAAGAACTTGCCTTCTTTTTTCCTTGTCAGACACTCTTTCTCAACTAAACGAGCCAAAAGAGTTTGAATGGTCGACTTGGACCAGTCGAACCGCTCCGCCAGAACCCTGATCAAATCCGTACTGGTCTGCTCTCCTTGCATCCAAATAATCTTCATGACCTGCCATTCTGCATCTGAAATCTGCATCATCACACCTCCTAAATCTACATTTGTCGATTACAGTTATTAGTATACTCTCAAAATCTACATTTGTCAACTATAATTTTTATTATTTTTTCGAAAAATAGAATTCTAATCCTGTAACGAGAGATTTGCAGTCAAATTTCACTATATAAACTATAAAAATATGCTATACTGTAGAAAAAAGAAAACAACCACTAGGGGTGCGTAAAGCTGAGATTAACGACTGTTATATCCCTTTGACTCAATCTAGGTAATGCTAGCTGATGGAAGTGGAAATGATAATGAGGACTAGCTAGTCTTCTATTGCTTTCCTCAAACAGACTAGCTTGTTCTTGAGAATACAAACTTCAGTTGGTTGGGAGGTTTTAGATGACTTATTTACCCGTTGCTCTATCCATTGCAGGAACTGACCCTAGTGGCGGTGCTGGCATTATGGCTGATTTGAAGTCATTCCAAGCGAGAGATGTCTATGGAATGGCCGTTGTCACCAGCCTTGTCGCTCAAAATACCAGAGGTGTTCAATTAATCGAGCACGTCTCCAACCAAATGCTGGAAGCTCAATTGGAGAGTGTCTTTTCGGATATCAAACCTCAGGCTGTGAAAACTGGTATGTTGGCAACTACTGAGATCATGGAGATCATCCAACCCTACCTTAAAAAGCTGGATTGTCCCTATGTGCTGGACCCTGTTATGGTCGCTACAAGTGGGGACACCCTGATAGATACTAGTGCGAGAAGCTACCTAAAAACAAACTTGCTTCCCCTTGCTACCATCATCACCCCCAATCTTCCTGAGGCAGAAGAGATTGTTGGTTTTTCAATCCATGATCCAGAAGACATGCAACGTGCTGGTCGCCTGATTTTAAAAGAATTTGGCCCTCAGTCTGTAGTTATCAAAGGTGGTCATCTTGAAGGTGGTGCTAAGGATTTCCTCTTTACCAAAGAGGAGCAATTTGTCTGGAAAAGTCCACGAATTCAAACCTGTCACACCCATGGTACTGGATGTACTTTTGCTGCAGTGATTACGGCTGAACTAGCCAAGGGAAAAACCCTTTATCAAGCAGTCGATAAAGCCAAGGCCTTTATCACAAAAGCCATCCAAGACGCACCTCAACTCGGTCATGGTTCTGGCCCAGTCAACCATACAAGTTTTAAAGATTAAGAAAAACTCTCTAGTTCCCACTTTAAGGGAATTAGAGAGTTTTTGATTAGGAAATCATGTCATCCAGCTTTGTTAAAAAAGCTTGCGTTTTTGCCTCAATATCTTCTGCCTGCATCAAATCACGGACAACGGCAACCCCTGCTATGCCAGTGCCAATAAGCTGGTCAATATTCTCTGACGTCAAGCCTCCGATAGCAACCACTGGAATGGCGACCGTTTGGCAAATGGTTTTCAAGGTTGAAATCAAGGTGATAGGTGCATTTTCTTTAGTAGTTGTCGGGAAAATAGCTCCTGTTCCCAAGTAATCCGCACCTCCTTCTTCTGCCTCGAGGGCTCTTTTTACTGTTTTAGCTGTGACACCGAGGATTTTGTCAGGACCCAAGACTTGGCGGGCAACCGAAACTGGTAGTTCATCGTCTCCGATATGTAGACCTGCAGCATCAACCGCAAGACAAACATCCAATCGATCATCGATAATTAAGGGGACCTGATAGGCATCGGTTATTTCCTTGACTTGTTTTGCCAGTTGATAGTATTGGTTGGTTGTGAGATTTTTTTCTCGTAGTTGGATAATGGTAACACCTGAACGGCAGGCCGTCTCAACTTTTTCAAGAAAGTTTTCCAAGGAATCTTGGTAGCGATTGGTTACTAGATATAGTCTAAGTGCTTCTCTATTCATAAATATCTCCTTTGATGGCTTTTAGCCAATTTTCATCTCTTTTTAGAAGAGAGAGCTGATTGAGAACTTGGTAACGAAATTCTTCCAATCCCATTCCTTGGACAAGAATTCTCTCAGCAGCGATATTGAGATAAGAGACCGCTAGGCAAGAAGCTTCAAAGGCAGTCTTTCCTTGACTGAGAAAAACGGCTGTCAAGGCTCCAACCAGGTCTCCTGTCCCTGTTATCCAGTCCAATTCTGCACAGCCATTTCCCAATATTGCAACCTGATTCTCCGAAACAATGAGGTCCTTGGGTCCAGTGACTAAGAATGACATGCCAGGATAAAGCTGACACCAGTCTCTCAAGACTTGAAGCAAATCCTCAGTTTCTTGATCTTTAGCACTAGCATCGACCCCGACTCCGTGGTGTTTTAAACCAACAAGACTTCGGATTTCTGACATATTTCCTTTAAGGACTGTGGGCTTGTATTCTAAAAGATCTCTAACTAGTCCCTTACGAATGGGAGATGCTGCTACGCCAACCGCATCTACTACCATTGGGAGACAAGCTTGAGCTGCATAAGAAGCTGCCATACGGATTGCTTTCTCCTTCTCAGCTGACAAATGCCCCAAATTGATGAAGAGAGCTTGACTTTGTTTGGTAAAATCAAGGACCTCACGGGGATCATCTGCCATGACAGGTTTAGATCCCAGAGCCAAAATGCCATTGGCCAGCATCTCGCAGGAAATCTCATTGGTGATGCAGTGAATTAAGGAGCTGGAGGTTAGAGGAAAGGGATTTGTAAATTCCTGCATCAGTCTATCCTTTCACCAAAGAAATATCCTTGTACTTTTTTAAAGAATTCCTGCTTGATTAAAAATCGAAAGGCAAGAAAAGCTATGGCTGTACCGATCAAGGTTGCTCCGAAAAATCGAGGAGTGTAGATAAACCAGCTGAGCTTGGCCGCAGATCCCGTAAAGAGAACCATGACAGGATAGGAAACAATAGAACCGATAATCCCTGTTCCCAAGATTTCTCCTAGGGCAGAATAATGAAATTTTCGACCGTACTTATAAAAGAGACCTGCAAGGAGGGCTCCAAAAGTAGCTCCTGTGAGGGCCAAGGGCGGAATACCTTGAGTAGACATACGGATAAAGGCTGTGACTGTAGCCATGACCAAGGCATAAACAGGCCCCATCAAGATTCCTGCAAGAATGTTGACTACACTGGACATCGGTGCCATCCCTTCAATTCGAAAGATGGGCGTAAGAACTACGTCAAGGGCAATCATCATGGATAAAATGGTTAATTTGTGAACTTGTAGTTGGTGGTTTCTCATTTTCTATTTCTTCTCTTATTCTAAGGATTGCAAATCACTCGTCCAGGTTTGATGTTGGTAAGCCATCTCCCAAAACTTAGCTTCCATGTGGACACTTCGGTGGAAGGCCTCTAGCATTTTTTGTTTGTCTGTCTCGTTGCTTTCGCGATAGAGCTGATTGACCAGGGCTTCTTCCTCTTTAATCTGCTGTTCTAACTCATCGGTGATATAGGTCTCAATCCACTGTTGATAAAGAGGATTCGGGGATGGTTTGCGATTAAGTGCCTTGCCCAAATCATGGTATAACCAAGGACATGGAAGCAAACTAGCAAAAGCAATGCCCAAGTTTGGCTCTGCAAACTGGCGATAAATATGAGAAATGTAATGATAACAGGTTGGAGCGATTGGATGTTGCTCCATTTCCTGGTCGCTGATTCCTAATTCCATGAAAAATTGTTGGCGGATAAACAACTCACCCTCCACTAGACTCTGGGCATTTTGTTTCAAGAGTCTTTTCATCTCTTGGTTTGAAGTCTTATCAGCCAAGAGGTGATAGGCTTCTGAAAAAGACTTCAGGTAGTAGGCATCCTGAATCAGGTAATAGCGGAAAATAGAAGGTTCTAAATTCCCCTCTTGTAACTGTAAAACAAAGGGGTGATGAAAGGAAGCCTGCCAAGCTTCCTTGGATAATTCCATCGCAATATCTGTAAATTCCATAATAACTCCTTTATAGAAATAGGCTGGTTTGAAGCAATAAAAAGAAAAGTA
Source organism: Streptococcus sp. GMD5S (assembly GCF_000298715.2). Classification (GTDB taxonomy): domain Bacteria; phylum Bacillota; class Bacilli; order Lactobacillales; family Streptococcaceae; genus Streptococcus. Next base: position 2,841 of record NZ_AJRG02000003.1, on the reverse strand, counting down.
GGTAGATCAATTTTGTCCTCTGAGAAATATAAAAAGTCCGATAACTATTCTCCAACTGTGCATGCTCGTCATATCCATGCGCAGATAGAGCTCTCAGGTAAAGATGGCGCCACCTAAAGACTGTCATCAGAACCTTACTGTAAATCAGGGGAGACCAAACATGCAATTTTTGACCACGCAATAAGCAAGCTTCCTTGAGGGACTTGATTTCTTGTTGAATGAGGGGAAAGGCATTGAATACCACAATTAAGGCATAGGCCCAAGACCGTGATAACCCCTTTTGAGCCAAGTACAAGAGAAGCTCTTTTAAGGAAATACTGGAAACAAAGACAAGACCGATACAAACCGTCACAAAGGCCCTCGTTCCAAGTATCACTGCCTGCGAAGCATCCCCATGTAACTGTACTGCCCAGTAGTTGGCAAAGGATGGTAAGATGGCGAGCACAAGCATCCAAGCCAACAATTTAAATCGACGGTAGTAGAGCATGAAGAGAATGCAAAATGCGACTACTGAAAGATTAAGAGCAATCGAAGGAATGAAAGATGTTTCCAAGGATAAAATTAGAAAGAAGAGACCGATTATCGGTGTCTGGGTTGCTACTTTGACCATACTACTTCACCTCCCCTTGAGTATTGATACTCCGAGATGTGAGAGGTTTGCTGATGGTCACGTCTTTAATATGACGGAGACCCTCACTAGTCATCTCAATCCAATAATCGACCACAGAAATCAAGGGATCTAAACGATGGCTAATGATCAAAAAACTTCTCCCTTGATTTCTGTCCTCCAGAATCCACTGACAAAAATAGGCGCAGGCTCTATTATCTAAACCAGCAAAAGGTTCATCTAGTAAAATCACAGAAGCCTTGCTGGTCAAGATGGTCAAGAGCTGAAGAATCTTTTGTTGGCCACCACTTAATTGATAGGGACTCTTATCAAGCGCCTGCTCCAGATCAAAATATCGTAAAGCTTGTAGAATCCGCTGATTTCTTTCCGAGTCTGAGCTATCTAATTGAAGTTCCTCTCTCAGACTGACTCGGATAAATTGCTTCTCAGCTTCCTGAACGACACCCGTCAGGTCACGATACAGACTCTTTTTCTTTTTTAGGACCGAACCCTTCCAAGTAATGCGCCCTCTATACTTTTGAAATTGAAGAATGGAACGAAAGAGGGTTGATTTCCCAACACCATTATCACCTAGGATACAGGAAATTCCTTGGTAAAACGTGAAATCAGCAATCGAAAAGAGGGGACGATTACCCAGCTCACAAGTCACACGATCCATATGGAATAGTTCTAGGCTAGAGGCAACTTCCTTTGAAGCAACCTGTGTCATCTCAGAGGTAGGGATTTGAAACACTTCCCTCAGTTGCCCGTCTCTTAGCTCCACCATATGGTCAATGTAGGCTCCATAGTCTGATAAATCATGGTCACACAGGATGACTGTCTTCCCATTAGAGGCCAATTCCTTTAGAATCTCTAGGATCTCTATCCTACTTTTGCGGTCAATAGAAGCAAAGGGCTCATCCAAGAGATAGACCCTAGGATTCATGGCAAATAGAACAGCCAGCGCAGCCTTTTGCTTTTCCCCACCTGATAAGTGATGGATGGGACGGTGCAAGATTGCCTCGCAGCGACATTGCTGGACCACCTCGGCTATTTTAGAATCAATCTCCTGAACGGGATGGCCGATATTTTCCAAGGTAAAAATCAGCTCCTCAAACAAGTTCTCCATGGTAAATTGATGATTGGGATTTTGAAAGAGAATGCCAACCGTCTGGACACGTTCGACGATAGAAAGCTGACTGACCTGGTTTCCATCTATCAGGACTTGACCACTATAGGGCAAGGAAGTGACCTGGGCAATGATTTGAAAGAGACTGGATTTTCCTGAACCACTGCTCCCAACTAACAAGGTAAAAGCTTGCGCGTGAAAAGTAAAATCAATCGGCTCCGAAAAGATTGGGGACTGAATCTCCCGTAGTTCCAGCCCCATCTACGCCTTTCCTCCAGCCGCAAACTGATGATAGAGTTTGACAATGGCACGAACCAAGATGGCACAGAAGAAAAAGACGGAAATAAAACGCACCACAAGCAAGGAAAGGACAAAAGGAAGGGAAAAGGCGTAGTAACCTAACTTAATGTATTCATAGACAAAGCTAAAAAGCGTAATCCCAATACTATTAGCAGTTAGAGAGAGCCAACTTTCATAGCGATTCTTGGTTACGAGAAAACCAAATTCACTTCCCAAGCCTTGAACCAAGCCAGACAAAAGAGCGCCTAGGCCGAATTGGCTACCATAAAGGACTTCAGCAAGCGCAGCGAGCACTTCTCCAATCGTTGCACTTCCGATTCTTGGAACAAAGATAGCCGCAATGGGCGCAGCCATACACCAGAGACCAAAGAGGATTTCATTGGCAAAGGCCTGCAAACCAAGAGGGGCCAAGATTAGGGTGAGGATATCAAATAGATAACCCGAACCCACAAAAACGCCACCAAAAAAGATAGACAAGAAAGCAAGCAAGATAACATCTTTTAACTGCCATTTTTTCAACATAAAAAACTCCTTTTTTAAAGAAAAGTGGGGCATTCAAGGAGAGCTACCGAAAAGCTCGTCGTCAGGCCTATCCTCTTTTGATAAACAAAAAAACTCCAATTACAAACGAGAATTAGAGTTTAGCTTACAAGATTAGACAGTTCTTTTCGACATACGAAAAAAACCTTTTCACATTTCCCTTCGCCAGTCTTAACTGTATCAGGTTCAATGGGTATCATCTCAGCCTAAAGCACCCCAAATGTCTTTATTATTTAATTACTGGACCAGTATAACAGAATTTGAA